>CAIMDX010000057.1 GCA_903839905.1 uncultured bacterium | reverse complement strand
TGGCGGAAAGATGCAGGTCCGAGCCGAAGATTTTTTTGGCGGATACCTTTTTGGCGGAAAGATCCGAATTTTGAGCGATTTTCCCTATATTTTGAGCGTCTTTTAGCCATTCCCGCATCGGTCCGAGCCAACTATTACGGCCCTGCTCAAGCTCGCCGATTTTCTCTTCCAACGTTTTCTTGCGACTCATAAGATCGGCCTTCTTTTGGCGATAATCCTCGCGGTCGACGTCTTGGTCAAGATAGCTGTCCAAAAGGCGCGGTAGCTTGGTTTTAATGTCTTGTAGCTCATTGCGCGATGCTTGGGTGAGGACGGCGGAAGAGTGGGCGATTCCTTGTTCTTCTTTTGCGGTCATTTGCAATAATCGATTCGCCCAATCTTCGGGCAAAGAAAATTTTTGCAATTCCTGGGATAACTGCCGGTCAAGCTCTTCCTCGCGGATATACTTTTCCAAACACTTAACGGTTTTTGATTTTTTGGTACAGCGGTAATAGGTATGGCCCTTCCTGACCTCGGCGGTTATTCCCATCCCGCAATTTCCGCAATGGAGCAAACCGCAAAGCAGTTTTGGATCATTGGCTTTCCTTTGCGGTTTGCCGCGATCTCTCAAAACTTCCTGTACTTTGTCAAAAAGTTTCTTTGTGATGATCGGCTCGTGTTTGCCTTCGTGGATTTCGCCCAAAAAACGGAAATGTCCGTAATAGAAAGGATTTAATAAAATATGGGATACTTGGCTCCGTTTGACGCTTCTTTTGGTCCCTCTGGTTACGATTCCGTTTTGCGCGAGAAAAGCAGAAATATCTTCGAGCCTTGATTCGTTTTTAGCGTATAATTCGAACGCTTCCTTAATGATTTTTGCTTTCTTTCTATCGACCGCAATGCTTTTATCTCGCGAATCGTTTATATAGCCAACCGGTACGCGTCCCGGATATTCGCCGCGCCTCAACTTTTGGCGGAGGCCTCTTTTGGTGTTCTCCGAAAGCGAATCGATATAATATTTACTTTGGCCGAAGGAAATATTCAACATGAATTTCCCCTGTGGCGTTGGCTCAAACCAAAAGGTGGGGAAGCGCAAGGCGGCGATTGTGCCGGTATCGACAAGATAGATGATCTTGCCGCCGTCAACGCTATTGCGGGCCAATCGGTCGGGATGCCAGGCAATGATGCCTTGCGCCCGGCCTTTCTCTATCTGTTCGATCATCTTGTTGAAGATTGGCCTTCCCGGAATCTTGGCCGATTGTTTTTCAATGAAGGTTTCGGTGATGGCTAAATTCTCGCGCGTAGCAAAATCGCGAAGCTCTGAAAGCTGCGCCTCGATAGATAGGACCTGCTTGTCCTCAACATCTGTAGATTTTCGACAATAAAGAAAATAGTTCATTTGATTGACGAATAGCTGAAAATTTTCTAAACTATCGTAAAGTCATATTAATAAAGTTTTATTTTCATGTCAAAAGAAAATTCAAAGATAGGCGATAATATCAAAAAACTGCGCCTCCAAAAAGACTTATCTCAGGAAAAGTTAGCGCGGCTTGCCGACATTGCTTTCCCTACGCTTACAAAAATTGAATCGGGCGAAACACCGAATCCTACAATAGATACGGTCAAAAAGATTGCCACCGCTCTTGGAGTTAGTATCGACAATTTAATGAAATAATCGTGTGTGTATCGTAAAAAAATTTTGAACTTGTTGCCAAATTAAAAAAACTCTTCAACAAGAGAAAAAAATGAAACCGCAGCCAAGAACATCGCCAATAATTGATATTTTTTCCGGCAATACTGGTATTTCAATTGAAGGCATATCTGATCATCACATGCCATCCAAATACGGTGACTTTGAGTGTGTAGTTGACCTTTTGGAAATTGAGATGGTGAATTTTCAGAATCTGCGTATCAAATTGATTTTTACGATAAACGGAGATATGGAAAATCTTCGCAATTTGTATGAGGATGAAGGTTGGAAATTCCGCAGAACCGATTCGGTTCTTAAGAAGCAACCTGAGTTTAATGGTCAATGGAAAGCACCAGCGCCGATCTTCGGCCTCATGCTGAATAAATATTTACAGGTTGTAGCCGCAAATTGCAAGGTAAAGTATCAAAATCCACCGATTGTACTTGACCAAAGTGCTGACTTGATCGCGCTTCCAGATAGTTTTCCTCCTCTTGTCGATTTGCCAGAAGGAGAAAACTACCACTATTACGACAAAAAGACGACGTTATTCTATACAGATTTATATCTTGGCGAGAAATATGAGTTTGATATTGAACTTGAATCTAATGCTGCAACATTTGAGTTTGCGCCGCTTTTTCCATTCAAGAGTGTGAAGTTTAATAAAATTGTTACAAGACATAATGATTATTTTTTTGATCCACTCGGTAGTATTGTTAAGCCAAAAATAAGTCGGCAGTATTCAGATTGGTATGAGGAGGCATTATGGAGGAACGAAACAGTTGGGATGCCGGGTCGTCAAGCGCCTGATTTTAAAGCAGCTTCTCCCTATCGGGGAGAGCAGCCGTTGTTTGATATTACAGAAATTCTTGAAAGCAAACCTCGGTCAAAGGCCGAGGCGGAGGCTATGCTTAAATCTTTGTTTGTTGACCTTGATAAACCCATAACTCTTCAAAATTATGAAGCAATACGTTTTGGTTTTGCGGTTACTATTCCTGAAGATAAAGACACCGAAGTTAATGTCAGGACGATTCAGCGGCCAGTCCCGGTGAGAATTTACGAGCAGATGCAAAATATGCAGGGTTATCAGGACGTGCTAGTTAGATATGATATTTTTAATTTCTCCAATTCTAAACTAAGACTTCGCATAGAGACGGAGATACTTGGCTTTACAGAGAAAGCGGTTAAGGTAATTTTTTTGTACGGAATAAATAATAAGCATGATAAAAAGGCCAGAATAAATTTGACTCAGTGTCCGAGGCTAAAACGTGGTTTACTAGAACAACTCACACAACCCGAAAAAGCAATGATTAGTTGTAAGGTTACAAATGAGGATACAAAAGCAGTTTTATATGAAGACACGGTAAATATCAACTTACTTGCTAATGATGAAATTATCTGGGAGCTAAGCGATATTAGGAGTAACGCTAAATATGGAATGCATGAGTTTATTTGTTCATGGATCACGCCAAGAGATAAAGGAGGGTTAATCGAAGGTGTACGTACTCAAGCCGCACTAAAGCGGCCAAGCCTTAGTTTTGGTGGTGTTGATTTTAGCGATTTGTTAAATATTGAGTCTCATGTTCGAGCAGTTTATGAATATCTGTCTGGATATGGATTAGTTTATGTAAGCCAGCCATTTTCAGCTGTGCCTTCGCCGTCCAGTCAAAGAATAGTTCTACCAGAAGTCGTCCTGAAAAATAAAGCCGGAAATTGTATTGATTTAACTATTTTGTTCGCGAGCATTCTTGAAGGCGTAGGGCTATACTCGTTAATTTTTTTGACACAAGGTCATGCCTTTATCGGTTGGGGCAATAAAAATAATCCTAAAGAAATTATATTTTTAGAAACAACGGTTATTGGCAAATGCGATTTTGATAAAGCAAAAGAATTGGGAGAAAAAGCTTTCCGTGACAATTTTACTTTGGTTGGCGCGCCTGATAACTGGATGCCGCCGCTTGGTATGATGGGGTTAATAAAGGGCTGCCATCTGATTGATACTGCTGAAGTAAGATATTCTGGGAAAATTTCGGCGCGCATTTAAATTGCATAGAGGAATTTGATATTTGGTATTAAGTAAGGAACCATTGTTTTCCGCCAAAAAGGTATCCGCCAAAAAAATCTTAGGTTTTTAGTCTTGGACCTGCTTTCCGCCAAAAAAATCACGGGAAGAGCCGGAATTCAATGGGCGGCGATAGCCGCCGCGCACGAAAAAACAGGCAAAATGCCTGTCTGTAACTTACTGGAGTACATCTTCAACGAAGCTTGTACCTATTTTATCAAGAATAGCTGATTTATACCATCGATCTGCCCCCGACTGAGCTTCGCTTGCCCTTCCGGATGACTATCCTCCAGGGCGGCGCTCGCAAGGGGGCAGCCGGGCTCGAATTGGGTTCTGGCCAACGCATTTTAGCCGCAGGTGGGGGTAAGGGGAGCTAAAATATATAAATAAATTTGACGAAGCCATAGGCTTCGTCGAAAATTGAAAAAAAGCCCAAAAGAAGTTAAATTATAATGAAGGTTAAGGGAAAGGAAATAATGAATCAAAGCCTTGGCCACGACCAGAAATATGCAAGAAGGATCAAAAATTGAAGTTAAACATAGTAACCTGAATGATGTTATCTATGAGATGAATAAAGGAATTTTGCGAATTCCTCGTTTTCAGCGCGATTATGTTTGGGAAAGAACGCGAGTTGCAAAACTTTTTGACAGTATTTACAGAGAATTTCCCATAGGTAGTTTTTTCTTATGGATCACTCCTCAACAATTTAGAAAATTATATAAGGACGTAAAAGAGCTTAATTTACCGGAACCGGATGATTACCAGCCGATCAAAATGATACTTGATGGCCAACAACGAATAACATCGTTGTATGTTGCAGCTAAGGGCCTTGAGCTAAGTTTTGGTAAAGGAAAACCGAAAGACTATAAAAAGATTTGTTTCGATTTGGACAAAGAAGAATTTTTAGTCGTAAAACGCAATGAAGACAAGGAACGCATAATATCTGTTTGGCGTTTTTTTGATGCAGATGATAAGGATGAAGTTTATGATAATTTATCTCCAGAAAGAAGGAAAATTTTTAAAAAATGCCAAAGAATTTTAACAAACTATCCGATGTCTGTTGTGGAGGTCAAGGACGTTCATTTGGAAGAAGCTATTCGAATCTTTGAAAGAATTAATCAGGGAGGGAAAAGGCTAGGGTTATTTGATCTTGTTGTAGCTAATACGTGGAGTAATGACTTCGACTTAAAAGATAAAGTTAAAGAATTAAACAATAAATTAGAAGATAAGGGGTTTGGAAGAATCTCGGAAGAAGTCGTCGCTCAACTTCTTTCTCTTTTAATTAAGGGTCAAGCCACTAGGGCGTTTCAGTTTCAGCTAACTAACGAAGAATTAATTAATAACTGGTCGATAGCAGAGCAGGCCATTGAAAGTACCATTGATTATCTGCGGAATAATTTTGGCGTAAAGATTTATGAGTTTATTCCGTATCCCTCGATGATTGCAATGGTTAGCTATTTATTCGCTAAAAATAATGGCCATTCTTTAACACCGACTCAATCAGAATTTATTAAAAAATGGTTTTGGCGCTCGGCCTTCTCTCAACGTTATAGCGCGTCAACTTTGACTGTAATGGGCAATGACGTTCACGAATATTTTGATAAAGCCTTATCCGGAGAATCTATAAAGTTAAATATTCCCGTTAATTTGGCTCAAGAAGATATCGAGAGGATTTTAATTTATACTCGATCTGCGGTAAAAAATGCCATATTTTGTCTTTTAGCTTTATCGTCGCCGAGACACTTTAAAGATAACTCGGCGGTTATTTTGGATCATACCCTTTGTTCTGAATTTAATAACCACGAGAAGCATCATATTTTTCCTAAATCATTTTTATCGAAAAATCATATCAAAAGAAAACATTTATTATTAAATTTCGCTTTTATTCCCGGTGAGTTAAATAGGGAAATCAAAAAGGAAAGCCCGTCTGACTATTTTTCAAGATACAAAGAGACGAACAAAAAATTTTCCGAAACAATGGAATCACATCTAATTAATGGTAATACTGACGCGGCAATATGGAAAAATGATTACGACCAGTTTATTAAAGAAAGAGGGTTTTTGATTTTTGAATCAATCAAAGGTTTGACGGGAGGTGTTTCGGAGCTCGAGAGCCAAATGAAGACAAATCCTTTGGAAGTTTTAGAGAATCTCGAAAAAGAAATACGGATTTATTTAAACGGAAAATTATCTTTGTCTTTCGGCGATGACTATTGGAAAAAAATACCTGGTGATATTCAGGAAAGAACCAAAGAAAGAATAGCAGAATTATATAAAAAACATCCTTACGAGCAAGGGAAAGAGATCAAAAATTCCGAAAGACTGAACTTTTGCGATGTAATGGATTATAACCAAATTATCCAAGCAAATTGGGATATTTTTAACAACGATTTTGGGTCTAAATTAGAGACTCAAAAACACTTTTTGAATTTAAAAGAATATAGAAATTCTTTTATGCACGTAAGGCCGATGAACAGCATTGTAAAAAAACAGGGTGAGGCTTCAGTTGAGTGGATTTCTCGTATTATCGGTATTGAATTAGAAAATGATGTATTAGAGACAGAAATAGAGGAAGATAATAATGAAAGCGAAGAATAAATTGAATTTTAAATATGGCAATTAAGAAATCACAGCTTTACAGTTCGATATGGCAGGGATGCGATGAGTTGCGCGGAGGAATGGACGCGTCGCAATATAAGGATTATGTCCTTGTGCTTCTTTTTGTTCGTTATGTTTCTGATAAATATGCTGGTAAGAAAAATTCAGATGTTGTTATACCTGAAAATGGGAGTTTTGCGGATTTGGTAGCATTAAAAGGCAAGCCAAATATTGGCGAGGGCATTGATATTGTTTTAGCTAATCTTGCCAAGGCCAATGGTTTGTTGGGTGTTATAAATAGTGTAAGCTTTAACGACTCGGATAAGCTTGGCGATGGCAAAGCAATGGTTGACCGGCTTACCAAGCTGGTCGCCATTTTTGAAAACCCAGACTTGGATTTTAGCCACAATCGCGCCGAGGGGGACGATCTTCTTGGCGATGCCTACGAATTTTTAATGAAGCATTTTGCGGTTGAGTCGGGTAAAAGCAAGGGGCAATTCTACACACCGGCGGAAGTTTCGCGAATTATTGCCAAAGTGATCGGCGCGAGCAAGGCGGCCGGGACAATGGAAACTGTTTACGATCCGGCGTGCGGTAGCGGATCGTTGCTTCTTAAAGTGGCGGCGGAAACACCCAACAATATCGCAATATATGGTCAAGAGCTTGATAATGCGACGGCAGCGTTGGCAAAGATGAATATGTGGCTTCATAATCAGCCAACTGCGGTAATAGAAAAAGGGCAAAGTACGTTGTCCAATCCGCTTTTTCTTGATAAGGGAGCTTTAAAGACTTTTAACTTCGTGGTTGCCAATCCGCCATTTTCCTATAAGGCGTGGCGTACCGGGTTTAATCCCGAGAACGATTTGTATGATCGTTTCACTGGATATGGCATACCGCCTGCCAAGAATGGCGATTTTGCGTTTTTGCTTCATATCCTGCGGTCAATGAAAAGCACAGGACGCGGGGCGGTGATATTGCCTCACGGCGTCCTTTTTCGTGGCAATTCTGAGGCCGAGATCCGAAAAAACATAATTCAAAGAGGGTACATCAAAGGCATAATTGGTTTGCCGGCAAATCTATTCTATGGCACAGGTATTCCGGCGTGCATTATTGTTTTAGACAAAGAGACTGCGGCCAGCCGGAAAGGTATCTTTATGATTGATGCTTCAAAGGGATTTGTTAAAGATGGTAATAAGAACCGCTTGCGGGAGCAAGATATAAAAAGGATCGTGGATACTTTCAGTGGACAGCTTGAAATTCCGAAGTTCTCGCGCTTCGTCCCTAATGAGGAAATTCAAGATAAAGAATACAACCTTAATTTACCGCGCTATATTGATACGCAGGAAACCGAGGATATTCAAAACATCGAAGCACATTTAAAAGGCGGTATTCCCAATGCCGATATTGAGGCGTTGAGCAATTACTGGCAGGTATGTTCAACGTTAAGGAAAGAAATATTCAAACCAGCTGATCGCAAGGGATTTAGCCAGTTGGCAATACCGGTTACCGAAGTTAAAGCTAAAATTTTGGCAAACCAAGAATTTGATAAATTCCGCGAAAGCGTTTTGAGAACCTTTAACGTTTGGCGAGCAAAATCGGTTAAAACCCTTGAAGAAATTTCCACGAAAGACCATCCCAAGGCGCTTATCGAGCCGATTGCCAATAATCTTTTGGTCGCGTTTGAAAACGTCGCTTTGATTGATAAGTACGCTATTTATCAACATCTGATGGAGTACTGGGGCCAGACGATGCAGGATGATGTTTATATTCTTACCGTTGACGGTTGGGTTGCTGCCGGCCAAGTGCCGCGGCTTCAAAAGGAAACAAAGAAAGGCAAAAAGGATATTGAAGGTCTCAACGGATTGGAAGGAAGATTGATCCCAATTCCGCTGATAATCCAAAATTATTTCCCGCAAGAACAGAAACAACTTGCTGATGCTAATGCCAAACTGGAAAAAATTGCCGCGCAAATGGATGAACTAAAAGATGAACACGGCGGGGAGGAGGGGTTGCTTTTCGAAGTTATTGATGGCGACAAGATCACAAAAGGCGCGGTTCAGAAAAGGATAAAGGAAATTAAAGGAGATACAAACTTTAATGACGAAATGGCAGTATTGCGAAAATATGCTGCTTTGTTCGATGAGGAAACGCAGACAAAAGGCCAGATTAAGTCTATCGAAGCTGATTTAGAAGCTAAGGTTCCTGCCAAGGCGGCCAAGCTTTTAGATGAAGAGATGCGCAAACTTTTGGTTGAGCAAAAATGGATGGCGGCAATCGAGGGCGTATTGAGGAGCGAAATCGATCAGCTTTCGCAGAAGTTAGCAGGCCGGATTAAAGAATTAGCATTGCGTTACGAAGAGCCGTTGCCACAGATTAACGATGAAGTTAAAAAGCTGTCCGCCAAAGTTGATGCCAATCTTAAAAAGATGGGTTTTACTTCGTAAATAACTCATATGGAAAAAAGTGTTCAAATACCACAAGACGCACCGTTGAATGAGCGAGATACAGAAATGCAGACATATGGTTGCCGACATTCAAATCCAGACATATGCAAGTTAAAATCAGCGCCATCTATTTGCGCATTTGCAAATGATGATAAGATTTGTAGAAATCCGCCGCGTTCTTGGAAAAAGATATACGTTAAATTGCTGCATAAAGATAAATAAATGGTTATCAACACGATAAAGAAAGGATATAAACAAACCGAGATTGGTGTAATCCCGGATGATTGGGATACCGATCAATTTATAAATATTGTAGATAAATATATTGACTATAGAGGGCGAACCCCCAAAAAAATTGGTATGGAATGGGGTAAAGGTAATATACTTGCCTTGTCCGCTAATAATGTTCAGATGGGCAAAATTGATTGTAGTAAAGAAGCTTATTTTGGTAGTGATGAGCTTTATAAAAAATGGATGGTGCAAGGAACCTGCGAAAAAGATGACGTATTGCTCACAATGGAAGCTCCACTTGGCAATGTCGCGCAAATACCAGATAACAAAAAATATATTCTTAGCCAAAGAGTAATCCTCATAAAACCAAAAGGACTCACTAAGAATTTTCTGGCAAAATTATTAGCTGGTTCCCATTTTCAAAAAGAATTGCTGAATAATGCCACTGGTACGACCGCGCAAGGTATCCAAAGGCATAAATTAGATAAAATTGAGATTTGTTTCCCCAAATCGGTGAAGGAACAAAATGCAATCGCTAACGTTTTAACCGACATCGACTCGCTGATAGAAAAATTGGAAAAGCTGATCGAAAAGAAAAAAATGATTAAGCAGGGGGCGATGCAGGAATTGCTCACGGGTAGGCGTCGATTGCCTGGGTTTAGCGATAAATGGAAAATGAGAAAGCTCGGAGAAATCACTGAAACGGGTAGCGGAGGTACGCCATTAACCTCTGTATCAGAGTATTACGGAGGGGATATTTCTTGGGTTTCTATCACCGACATGACAAACGTTAGAAAATATTTATTTAATACAGAACGTTATCTTACTAATAAAGGATTTACTAATAGCGCCGCAAAAATGTTTCCTAAGGGAACAGTACTATACGCTATGTATGCATCATTGGGCGAATGTTGTATAGCAACGAAAGCAGTTTGCACAAGCCAAGCAATTTTGGGAATTAGACCAAAAAAAATTCTTAATAACCAATTTTTGTATTACTACTTAACCTTTATAAAAGAGCGAGTCAAAACAATGGGTCAGCAGGGTACACAATCAAATTTAAATTCAGGTATGGTTAAAAGTTTTGAGATTTTATTACCACAAATTGAGGAGCAAATTCTTATAATAACAATCCTATCTGATATGGATTTGGGAATAGAGAGATTGGAGGATCATCTTGATAAATACCACGCGATCAAACAAGGAACGATGCAGGCGCTTTTAACCGGTAAAATTAGGTTACTAACTAAATAATATGAGCACAACAGACACCAGCCAAGTTGGTCAGCTTGAACGCAAAACCCAAGATCGGATCGTGGGGTTACTGCGCGACCGGCTTGGTTACGAATATCTTGGCAATTGGGAGGATCGCGAAGGCAATAGCAATATCGAGATTGACCTTTTGCGTTCATATCTGACGCGCAAGGGTTATAGTGCCAAGCTGATTGACAAGGCGATTGCTGAGATTGTGCGGGTTGCTGGTAATCAGAACGCCAGCTTGTTTGACATAAATCGGGAGGTTTATGATTTGTTGCGTTACGGGATAAAAGTGCGCGAGATGTTCGGGATGAACCCCAAGACCGTATATCTGATTGATTGGGAACAGCCGGAAAATAATCACTTTGCTTTTGCCGAAGAGGTTACTATCAAGGGCAATCGCGTCAAGCGTCCTGATATTGTGCTCTACGTGAATGGTATTGCCGTGGGCGTGATTGAGTTAAAGCGCAGTATCGTGAGCGTTTCCGAAGGTATCCGCCAGAACATCGGTAATCAGCGAGACGAATTTATAAAGCCATTTTTTGCAACAGTCCAGCTTTTAATGGCGGGCAATGATACCGAAGGTTTGCGTTATGGAACTACCGAAACTACCGAAGAATATTATTTAAGCTGGAAAGAGCCGGGAATGGAGAGCGAAAACCTTTTGGATCGTCGTCTTATGCAGGTTTGTGAAAAGAAGCGGTTATTGGAAATAATCCACGATTTTATCGTATTTGACTACGGCATTAAAAAGACCTGCCGGCATAACCAATACTTCGGCGTAAAAGCGGCGCAAGAATGTCTTAAACGGCACGAGGGTGGTATTATTTGGCACACACAGGGGAGCGGTAAGAGTTTAACGATGGTTTGGCTGGCGCGCTGGATTTATGAGAATTTGGCGGATCCGCGGGTTTTGGTTTTAACCGATCGCACTGAGCTTGACCAGCAGATCGAGGGGGTGTTTTCGGGAGTTAATGAACAGATATACCGAACGAAAAGCTCGCGTGATTTGATAAACCAACTTAATACCAAGAATAACTGGCTTTTGTGTTCATTGATACATAAGTTTGGCAAAAGATCGGAAACCAATGAAGAAGATATTGAGAAATACATCGTTGATTTAAAACGTGAGTTACCGGATAATTTTTCTGCCAAAGGTGATGTTTTCGTGTTCGTTGACGAATGCCATCGTTCCCATACCGGCAAATTGCACGAAGCAATGAAGGTTCTATTGCCCAAAGCGACATTTATTGGTTTTACCGGTACGCCGCTTTTAAAAATTGATAAAACCAATAGCAATGCAATTTGGGGTTCTTATATCCATACCTACAAATATGACGAAGCGGTAAAGGATAAAGTGGTATTGGATTTGCGCTATGAAGCTCGCCGCGTTGACCAAAATATAGTTTCGCAGGATAAGATTGATGACTGGTTCGAGGAAAGAACAAAAGGGTTGACCGATGTTGCCAAGGCGGAACTTAAGCGACGCTGGGGAACTATGCAAACCTTGCTATCTTCTACTTCGCGGTTGGAGAAAATTGTTTTTGATATTTTGGACGATTTTTATAAAAAAGACCGTTTGGCCAGCGGACGCGGCAATGCGATGCTGATAGCGAGCAGTATTTATGAAGCTTGCCGTTATTACGAGATTTTCCAACAACAAGGATTTACAAGGTGCGCCATAGTTACTTCTTATGAACCGGGAGCTTTGAATACTAGTGACCGGGAGTACGGAATTTACCATAAGATGTTGAATGGAAAAGACACGGAACAATTCGAGCGAGAGG
>CAIMDX010000056.1 GCA_903839905.1 uncultured bacterium | reverse complement strand
TAATTTCAAATTTTTAGTTTTTAAATCATCTAAAATAGCCAGGTAAGACTCGCGCCAATTAAGGCCTAAATCTTTGGCATGCCTTTGGGAAAAGTTGACGCCCCAAACAACCTTTTCAGGCTGCGGCGCCCAGCCGACAAAAAAATAAGAAAAAACAGCTAAAAATAAAACAGCTAGCACTAAAAAAATATATTTTATAATCCGATTCATTGATTAAAATTAAAAATTATCCGCCGTAATTTATTTGGCAAAAGCCAGCACCAGCAAACCAAAAATAATTAAAGCTAAAGCCAAAATCCTTTGCATTACAGCCTCTCTTGAAAAACTTTCTTTAAAAAAACTGATTTTAAAAGAAAGGAGATAGGAAAGAAAAAACAAGAAAATATATTGGACCCCCTGAATGACCACGACAAATGGCAGTAAGGCAGCCGAGACCAGCGAAATGGCCAGGCTTTCCAAAAGGAATCCCGTTCCTCCGGCGGTCTGCGCCATAACAAAGTAGCCAGCGGTTTTTTTGTTAAAAACCGGTTTTGGAGAAAAAATCTCCGGCAAAGCAATGCGGGCAAAAACAATAAGAGCGGCTAAAAAAGTGGCCAGTCTCATCCAGATAAAGCCCTGCAAAAACGGCTGGCTGGCAAAAACAATTTTGGAAAAATTATAATTCGCGGCAAAAAAGAAAGCGGCCAGCGCAATGGTCTTTAAACTCTTTTTGGCCGGGGATTTCCCTTTTTCCCAAACAGCCGCCATACTGCCGCCAAAAAGCAAAATAAAAGCCGCTATATTTTTAAGAGAGAAAAAATCGCCTGTCCGAAAAAGAATAGAAGAAAATATCAAAGTAAAAATCGCTAAAAACCCTCCAAGGGCAGGCATGATCTTTGAAACTTCTCCATTTTCCAAGGCGCTGTATAAAAAATAAAGGCCGAATAAGTAAGACGACCCTGCCGCCATAATCACGGCCAGCTCTGCCCATCCAGGCATTGAAAAACCGACAAACGGAATTAAAAAAACAGATAAAAGCCCTCCCGCGGCCACCCAAAAAGTATAGCTTTGAGGCTTGGGCGGACCGGATAAAACAAATTTATCTCCCAGGTTCCCCAAAGCGAAAAGAAAATAAGCGGAAATAGCAGCTGCTAACCAAAGCATTTTTTGATCTCTTCTTTAATTTTTAAAACTCCCAATTGTTCGCCTTCAATAAAAGCCTGCATGGCCGCTTCAGCCAAATAGCCCTGGTCCAGCCAATCAAAAAGCCATTGGCTAAGATATCTCGGGTCTTCCTGGTTTATGCCGAAACCTGATTTTAAGATCCACCTTTGATTAAAATCTTCCTGTGATCCGATCGGCGGAGCAACAATGATTGGTATTCCCAAAGCCGAATAAAATGAAAGTTCGCTCGGCTTGGTCCATAAAATATCGGTTTTGCGCAAAGCAAGATTAAATTTGGAAAAATATTCTTTAATGGATTTTTCATAAATTATTTCAATATTCCTTTTGAGCTCATTAGACAAACCTATCCTTTTGATCTCTTCCTCAAAATAATTTTTGGTGGATTCTCTGCTGCCGGCCGATAAAATGACTTTTATTGAACCGAAAATAATCTTGTCTTTTAAATTTTTTAAAATTTCAACGCCCATTTCTTTCTGGGCCCCGGCCCCGCCTATTGAAAACATTATGGTCAACGGATGGCTGGATTGCAGGGGCAACCGTCCAAGATGGCGCTCAACCAAAGAATGGTATCGTTCGCGATAACGGCCTTGGGGATCTAAATTTAAAAGACGATAGCGCAAATCTTCCTTGAGTATTTCTCTCTTTTCATCTCCAATATTTTCCAAGGGCAGGGGGAAACCGGTAAAAATTATATTGGAACGGTTAACGCCGTAAGACTCCAATCTTTGGGCTGTGCGCT
>CAIMDX010000055.1 GCA_903839905.1 uncultured bacterium | reverse complement strand
CCCTTTTGCCTCCAAGGTTTTTTTCCTCCGCCGCTAACTTCCCCTCTTCCTTTTGTATGGGCTATGTTCCGTCTGCGGTTGGAAGCTTGGGAAACGGCAATTTGATGGACCAAATCTGATTTCAAAGGCACCTCAAAAATATCCTTGGGAAGGATTACTTGTCCTGTTTCTTCTCCTGCTTGATTGTATACTGCGGTTTTCATATTTATAAATTGATCAAAGCGGCGAACTCTGCGAGATATCCAAAGAATTTGGACCTTTCCCTGCAAAGCATATATTATTTGGCTTTTATTTCTAATAAAGTGCCTTTGCGTCCAGGCAACATTCCGCGAATCGCTAAAATATTATTGTCTTTATCCACTTTGGCTACTTTTAAATTGGAAATCGTTTTTCTGTCGTATCCGGTACGGCCAGGCATTTTACGGCCTTTAATAACTCTGGCGGGAATGGTACAGCCTACTGATCCCAAGGTTCTTTGTTCGTGCTTCATACCATGGGTCTTGGCTCTGCCGGAAAATCCCCATCTCTTAACTCCGCCCTGGAAGCCTTTTCCAATGCTCATGCCGCTGACTTTAACTTTATCGTTTTCCTGGAAAACGGAAACATCAATCATGTCGCCAAGATTGAGACTTGCGCTTTCGCCTTCCGGCAAACGAAATTCTTTAATAAATTTAAATTCTTTTCCTTTTTCGCTTTTTTTGAATTTATTGGCTTTTTTGGCCCCAAGACCGATCTGCACTGATTTATAACCGTCTTTTTCCGCGGTTTTCAACTGCAAAACTTTGCACGGACCAGCTTCAACCAAAGTTACCGGCACTCTTATGCCTTTTTCGTCAAAAATCTGAACCATTCCAATTTTTAAACCTAATATGAATTTCATATAACTTTTGGCCGATTAAATTAATAAATACCGGCTTAATCCGGTACCTATCGTCAAACTAGTACCTTGTTTTGATTATTAAAAGATTAAGCAAAAAGAAAATTTATCATCTTTTCCCAACCGAAAATATTTAAAGACTGCGATTTTTATAATATGCTTTTAACTTCTATATCAACGCCAGTCGGCAAGGTCAAGGTTTTCAAAGAGTCTATAACTCTTTGATTCGGACTAATCACATCAACAAATCTTTTGTGTATCCTCATCTCAAATTGTTCTCTTGCGTCTTTATGGACGAAAGTTGAACGATTGACAGTGAACTTGCGAACTTCCACTGGCAAAGGCACCGGACCTAAAATTTCCGCGCCATTGCGCAAAGCAATCTCGACGATTTGTCGAGCGCTCTTATCAATAAGTTTGTGGTCGTAAGCTCTAAGCTTAATCCTCAACTTCGGTTTGGCTTCTGTTTTCTCTTCGTTCTTCTTTGTTGCTGGCATTTTCTTAATAAAGAACTCTCTTGCTGGAGGCTTTTTACAAAGCCTCCAGCATTCCTTTCCATTTTATTTAATAATCTTTGTTATCACTCCTGCTCCTACGGTTTTTCCTCCTTCGCGAATGGCAAATTTTTGCTGCTCTTCAACGGCCATAGGAACAATTAATTTGACTTTCAAATTTACAGTGTCGCCCGGCATAACCATTTCAGTTCCCTCCGGCAATGTAACATCACCGGTAATATCAGCTGTCTTAAAATAAAATTGCGGTTTATACCCTGGGAAAAACGGGGTATGCCTTCCTCCTTCTTCTTTGGTCAAAATATAAACATTTGTTTCAAATTCAGTGTGAGGAGCAATGCTTCCCGGTTTGGCCAAAACTTGGCCTCTTTCTACATCTTCTTTTTTCAATCCTCTCAATAAAATACCGACATTGTCTCCGGCTTGGCCGTCATTCAAAATCTTCTGGAACATTTCAATGCTAACCGCAGTGGTTTTAGAAGTCGGCCTAATCCCGACTATTTCCAATTCATCGTTAGAATGAATCATTCCTCTTTCAATTCTGCCGGTGGCAACAGTGCCGCGGCCTTCAATTGAAAAAATATCTTCTATGGCCATCAAAAACGGCTTATCGGTTTGTCTAGAAGGCTCTGGAATATAATCGTCGCAAGCCTTGGCAAGATCTAAAATAGGCTTAATAGCCGGATCATCAACTGAAGTTGCGGCCAAAGCTTTCAAAGCTGAACCTCTGATAATCGGAATTTCATCGCCTGGAAAATGATATTTTTTCAAAAGTTCGCGGACTTCTGATTCAACTAAATCAATAATTTCCGGATCGTCTACTTGGTCAACTTTATTCAGAAACACAACAATGGACGGCAAACCAACCTGGTAAGCCAAAAGGATGTGTTCTCTTGTTTGAGGCATCGGGCCGTCTGGAGCGGATACGACTAAAATAGCTCCGTCCATTTGAGCGGCTCCAGTGATCATATTTTTAATATAATCAGCATGTCCCGGACAATCAATGTGGGCGTAATGCCTTTTTTCTGTTTCGTATTCCAAGTGGGAGATATTAATCGTAACTCCTCTGGCTTTCTCTTCCGGGGCAGCATCAATCTGATCTACAGATCTGTCGGTAGCTTTCATTCCAGCTAAATGCAAAGAATGCAGAATTGCAGCTGTAAGAGTGGTTTTACCATGGTCCACATGACCGATGGTGCCGATATTTAAGTGAGGTTTTGTCCTCTCAAATGTTTGTTTTTCAGCCATAGGTTGTTTCTCTGAAACAAGCTCAAGGCGCAAAGCTGGAACTTTTTTAAGTTTCAATCTTCAAGCCTGGGGTTTCAAAATTTTACTTCGTCCGCCAAAGCCTGTTAAGGCAAAGAAAGACTTTGTCCGCCGCATTTTAAAAAGCGAGGACGAATTTTTTATTTGTTTTTATTTAAACTCTTTTTTATTCTATTAATTTAACGGAAAATTCAAAAAAAGTCAATCCCGCATACAAAATTCCTAAAGGAATTTTATGTGCGGGTAGGGCGTAAAATTTTAGTAGAAAATTTGTATGTCCCCCTTTATGCCTGCGGTCAAAATCTCTATTAAAACGGCAAATCTTCTATCCTCAACGGTTCTTCCATTAATTCTTTGGCGGAATCCGGCAAATCTTTTGAATTATTTGAAAAATTAGCAGGCTGTCCTTTTGTTTTTTTGTATTCTTCAAAGCTCATCACTACAAAAACAGGTTCGCCGTCTTCCACAATTATAACCTTGGAAGCTTCCCCTTCTATTATTTTTTTTAGTTCGTTTAAGTCCATATTTTTCCCGCTAAAAATATTATCTTTTTCTTCCTTCAACGATTGCTAAAGAAATGCTTTGAGGAACTTTTTCGTAATGACTGAATTCCATTGTAAATGTTCCGCGGCCTTCCGTCAAGGAACGCAATGATGTCGCGTATCCGAACATTTCGGCCAAAGGAACTTTAGCGGCAACAACTTTCATATTCCCTCTTTCAGAGGTTTCTTCAATCTGTCCGCGCCTGGATGATATATCTCCAATGACATCTCCCAAAGAATCAGGCTGGATAACCACTTCCAATTTCATCATCGGCTCCATAATAAAGGCCTTGGCTCTCCTGGCCGCTTCCTGCAAAGCCATTGATCCGGCAATTTTGAAAGCGATCTCCGAAGAATCAACTTCATGGTAAGAACCGTCATACAAAGTGGCTTTGACATCAACCATCGGAAATCCGGCGACAACTCCTTTTTCCAAAGCTTCTTTAATGCCTTTTTCAATGGCTGAAATATACTCATGCGGAATAACTCCTCCTTTGATCTCGTCAACGAATTCAAAGCCCTCTCCCTGTTTTTTGGGATCAACTTTGATCATTACATGCCCGTATTGGCCGCGCCCGCCAGATTGTTTTATATATTTGGCTTCGGCTTCAGCGTGCATTTCAATAGTTTCTTTATAAGCGACTTGCGGACGGCCGGAAGTAACATCAAGATTAAACTCTCTTCTTAAACGGTCAATAATAATGTCCAAGTGCAACTCTCCCATTCCTCCAATAATTGTTTCTCCGGTATCATGGTCGGTCTTCATTCTAAAAGTCGGGTCTTCGTCTTGAAGGCGTTTCAAAGATACGCCCAATTTTTCTTGATCAGCCTTGGTCTTCGGTTCCACTTTAATATGAATAACCGGTTCAGGAAACGAAATCTTTTCTAAAATAATCGGAGCGTTCTCGTCGCAAAGAGTATTTCCGGTAGTGGTCGCTTTCAGCCCAACTGTGCCGACAATGTCTCCGGCAAAAACTTCTTCAACTTCTTCTCTCTGGTTGGCGTGCATGCGAAGCAAGCGGCCGATCCTTTCTTTTTGGCCGGTAATAGTGTTTAAAAGGTAGTTGCCTTTTTTAAATGTTCCTGAATAGACTCTGAAATAAGTCAAGCTGCCGACAAAAGGATCAGTAGCAATCTTAAAAGCCAAAGCGCAAAACGGCTCGGTATCAAGAGTTTTTCTTTCAAGAACTTCTCCGGTAGCCGGATCAATGCCTTTTGTCGGAGGCAGATCAACCGGGCTCGGAAGATAATAACAAATTCCGTCCAGCATCGGCTGGATTCCTTTATTGCGAAGGGATGTTCCAAAGAAAACCGGAACCAATCTGTAGGCGATAGTCGCTTTTCTTAAGGTGACTCTCAACTCTTCGATAGAGATCGCTTCTCCTGCTAAATACTTGTTTAATAAAACTTCGTCTTCGGAAACAACTTTTTCTACCATTTTTTTCCTCCAATCTTCAGCCTGCTGTTTTAAGTTTTCCGGAACTTCCTTGGCTTTGACTTCTTGGCCGTCCTGCCCTTCAAAGTAGAGAGCTTTCATTTCAAGCAAATCAATAACGCCTTCAAAATCTGATTCTGCACCGATTGGGATCTGCAACGCAACTGCGTTGGTAGTCAATTTTGTCCAGATGGATTCAAGGTCTTTTTCAAAATCAGCTCCGGTCCTGTCCATTTTATTAACAAAACAAATGCGCGGAACGCTGTATTTATCCGCCTGTCTCCAAACGGTTTCAGATTGAGGTTCAACTCCGGCAACGCCGTCAAAAACAACAACCGCGCCGTCAAGCACGCGCAAAGACCGCTGGACTTCAGCGGTAAAATCAATGTGTCCAGGAGTGTCAATTATATTAAATTGATGCTCGTTTGTTTTTTGATGGGTCAAGCCTTCCCCTGGAGACCAAAAACAAGTGGTAGCGGCAGAAGTGATGGTGATGCCGCGCTCTCTTTCCTGAACCATCCAATCCATAATAGCTTCACCGTTATGAACCTCCCCTATTTTATGAGAAACGCCGGTAAAAAAAAGAATCCGCTCCGTGGTGGTTGTTTTTCCGGCATCAATATGGGCAATAACGCCAATATCCCTGTATTTTTCTATAGGATAACTTCTCGGCATAATTTTAAAAAATAAATTTTATAATCCCCGATGCATAACATACGGAGTATTGCACCAATTAAAAAGAAAAGTGGGCGAAAGCTCTGTTGGCATCAGCCATTCTGTGAGCATTCTCTTTTTTCCTTACTGCTTCACCTTTATTCTCGGAAGCTTCTGTTAATTCCTGGGCTAAATGTTCAGCCATCTTTTTTCCTTTTTTGGCTTTAGCCGCGCCGATAATCCATTTCATCGCAATGCTTAATCTTCTGTCACCCTTAATCTCGGTCGGCACTTG
>CAIMDX010000054.1 GCA_903839905.1 uncultured bacterium | reverse complement strand
GAGGCGTGGGCCGGCGGGTTCTTTTTAATTTACGCAATGCGCTTTTCGCTAAATTACAGGAGTTGCCGGCGGCATTTTTTAATCAGAATAAATCGGGCGACCTTATTTCAAGAATCAATAATGATACAGACAAGCTAAATCAGTTTATCGGACAGGCTCTGATGCAATTTATGAGGAGTTCTTTTATTGTGGCTGGTGCCGGAATTTTTCTCTTATCGCTTAATCTCCGTCTTGGCGCCGCCGCGTTAATCCCCGCCGTCGTAGTGCTGATCGCGACTTTATTGCTTTCGCCGTGGGTGGAGCGAGCCAATCTTAAAAGTTTGCAGGCGCTTGGAGGAATGAGCTCGGAAGTTCAGGAAAGCCTGGCAAATTTTAAATTGGTCGCCGCGTTCAACCGCCTTGATTATTTTCGCGATAGATTTAATGGCGTTAATTTAGAAAATTTTTCCGCATCGATTAAGGCAGGTATTGCGAGCAATATTTTTAATCCGATATACGGTGCCGCTTCCACTATCGCCCAGTTGATCGTACTTGGTTATGGAATATATCTCATTACCGCCGGCAATTTTACCATCGGATTGCTGATAGGCTATCTGCTATATGTCAGCAGTTTTTACGGTCCTTTGCGGCAGCTGGCTACCGTGTGGCCTTCAATGCAGCTTGCTTTTGCGGCCGTAGACCGTATTTCGGAGGTTTTGGCTCTTAGATCGGATATGGATATTATTGAAGATAAATTTGGCGGTGATGGAGCAAGTCCGTTGCTTGAATTCAGGAATGTATTTTTTACCTATCCCGAAGGAAAAACAGTTTTGAGTAATGTCAATCTAAAACTTCAGAAAGGCAAAATATACGCGCTTGTCGGTCCGACCGGCGGAGGCAAGACTACCACGGCATCATTGATGGCAAGATTATACGATACTTCAGAGGGCAATATTTTACTTGAGGGCCGTGATATCCGTTCGTATTCGCACGATGTCCGCTCGCAGAAAATCGGTTTTATCCTACAGGAGCCGTTTTTATTCACTGGCACGATACGAGACAATATCGTTTATGGAAACGAGAAATATATAAATTGCACTGACGAACAATTGACTCTGGCGTTAGAAAAATCCGGTCTTTCTGGATTAATTGCGCGGTTCAGCGAAGGATTAAAAACAAAGGTCGCAACAAGCGGAAGCACGATTAGCCTTGGACAAAAACAGTTGATCGCGTTCATCCGTGCTGTTTTAAGAGAGCCTGACTTATTGATCCTTGATGAGGCGACCGCCAACATTGATACAGTGACCGAACAGCTTTTGGAAGAAATAATTAAAAAATTGCCAAAAAACACCACGAAGGTTATTATCGCCCACCGTTTAAATACGATAAGCAACGCCGATGAGATATATTTTGTGAACGCGGGAGAGGTTGTCCTTGCCGGATCAATGGAACAAGCGGTCAAAATGCTTACCGGTCAAAAACGGACAAGTTAATATTTAAGGCTTGCTGGTTGTGGACGCGGTGCTTGTTTGGTTTGAAGAATAACTAAAAGCAGTAGAAGAAGTACTGGAAGACGGGGCGGCCTTATCTTGGGAAGGGCTGTCTTTTTTTGAAAAAATGTCCGGATATGGGTTTCGTTCAATTGCTTCAATTTTATTTTGTTTTATTTTCCATTGCTCTAAAACTTGTTGGAATGTTTTTTCATCAAATTGCGCAGGAACACCTTCGGTGCTGACTAAAATCTCTTTTTGATTTTTAAGCGGCTGGTAAAGAAAAATGAAAATTAAAAAAGCCGAAGATAAAAAAAGCAGGATAAATATCCAAAAAGCTTTTTCCGCCAGTGCGTACGGGATGCTCCTTAATTTTCTTTTTTTGTCTTTAGAGATTGCCGGTTTTTTCATTTTATTTTGTGTAAATTTTTAAATTAAAGACAGCTTGAACTTTTTCTTTTTGAGGCAAATCTGCCGGTTTTTTGTTTTTTTCTCCGGTAACCGCTTGATATTGACTGCTGTCTTTTGAGATATTGAGCCCGTGGATTTCAATCAGATAGGGCAGATTAGCCATTCTTTCTATGAATCTTAAGACATCAGGCATGGAGCCATTAAGGCTAATCTGGAAATTTAGGGAAGGCCAAGATCTTTCGGCAGGATTTTCGGCAGAAAAAATTTGAGCGGAAGAAATATTAATAGTGAGGTCTTCCTTACTGGCCGTTTCTTCCATTAAGGTTATAAACGCGACCGGGCTTTTGGGATCTATGAAAAGTTTTTCACTTGTCTGGAGCATAGGGATTATTTCATTTTCATAACGGGGCCGAAAATTTTGGAGGCTTTTGATCTGAACTTCCAAAGCGGCTGAATTTTGCCTTATGGCAACCAGGTCTTCTCCGCTTTTTATTGCTTGCGTCAGACAAGGCTGGACTAAGAAAAAAAATAAGAACAGAGACAGGGATAAGATCAATGCCGCCGCAACAATTGTTTTTATTTTTAAGCTCATATGATTATTTATCCAGCAGAATATTAAAAGTTATCGTAAAAGTTATATCATTTTTCTTGATCCAGCTTTCGGGAGGGAAATTTATATCAGAAAAAGATTCTTTATCCAATTCAAGGCTTGACTTAAAAGAGCTTAATGCTTCTCTTGTTTTAGAAAAACCTTGTAAGGAAATTGCAGCTGTTTTCTCTTTTTCTGAAAGAAAATTAATAGAATACAAATTAATTTCTGGTGGCAAAGCGGGATAAAGTTTATTAAAAATATCGGTATAGTCTATTTGGCTATCATAAAAATTTTTTAGTTTTAGAAAATTAGAATTTGCGGAGCCTGTTTCGTCTTTCAATCCCTTTAGATCATTCAGTTTTGCTATTTTTTCATCCGAATAAATTTTTTGAATATTAAGATCGGCATTTAATAAACCTCTTACAAGGAATAAAAGCAGGCCCAAAGAGAGAAGATAAAAAATCAAAACCAATCCGAGAATTAAAACAAGTTTTAGATTCTCTCCCTGTCTTAACTCGTTTTTTTGATTGTCTGGTAAAAGATTGATCATTTATTCTTTGAAATTTCTTTGTGCTAAGCCCAGCGCTGTGGCGTATTTAAGAGATTTTTCCAGAGACATATCGGGGTTTTGCTTGCCGTTTATATTTGTCCAAGGGTTTCCTATCTCCACTTCCGTTTTTAATTCCAAAGAAAGCAAATTTTCCAGCCCTTTTAAATTAGCTCCGCCCCCGCAAATAATTAATTTTTTAATGGTTTTTATTTCCTCTGATTTATCCTGGCAAGATGCAGATTGGTAAAAGTCCATATATTTTTTAACTTGCTGGACCATATCAATCAGCGCCGGTATTAAGGCTTGAAAAATTTCTCCCTTAGTGATCTCCGCGCCGACTTCTTCTTTGATTTTTATTCTCATTCTTTCTCTGATGCCGTATCGGGCGATCAGCGTTTCAGCTTTTTCCATATCAACCCCCAGATCTTGAGCGATTATTTTCTTGAACAAATATCCCGATATTGGGATAGAAGAAGTGAATCTTATAGAGCCGCCGTAAAAAATGATAAAAATAGTGCGGTTTTCTCCTAAGTCAAGGAGCGCAATCGGATCTTCGGTTTTTTCATTTTTAATTAAGGCGCGGGCGATCGCCTGGGATTCTATTTCAAAGGCTATCGGATCCAGACCGGCCTGTTTAAGGCATATTGAATAATCATTCGCTATTTTTTTTGGAATTGCGGCCAGTAATACTTCCTGGCTTTCCGATTCGCGGTTTTTAAACGGGGGAATAATTTTAAAATCAAGATAGACATCATTAATCGGCATGGGAATATAGTTTTCGGCTTCGTAAAGTATGGCTGACCTCAAGTCTTCTTCCGAAAGCTTGGGCATTTTGATTACTTGCAAAAAAGCTTTTTCTTCGGGTAGTGCGGCAATCACATATTTTGTGTTTATTTTTTTTCCGAATACGCCCTTAAGGGCATATTTAATTGTTTCGGCTAACCTTTTACTGTCTTTGATTTCTCCCTCTTTTATTATGCCGGAATCTATTTTTGCGTAGCCAAAAGACTCCAATTTTAAATTTTTTCCGTTCTTTTTGAGTTTGACTATTTTCAAAGACAGATCGGAGATATCCAATCCGAAAGCTTCTTTTTTCAGATTTAGCAGTTCAATCATTTTTTAAGAGAATTTTTTAAATTAAATTCTTTATTCATTATATATTTTTTTTTAATAAAGTCTAAGTCTCTTTTATTAACATTTATTGTTTGCTAATTTATTTGAAAGAGTTAGTAGACTTCTTCCCAATGGTCAATGGTGATGACTGGTGAAAAAGCCGGATGAACTCCGCCGGACGGAACAGATCCTCCCCATATTCCTTCATTAACTATATCCTCATCATAATAAAAATTTAGCGGCTGCAGGACGCTTATCAAGGAAAAACGATTGGCAATGACTCCGCCTGTAACGGTAAAGTTTTCAGGCAGGCTAATCAAGCTAAGCTCGTCTCCGGCATAAATTAAACCGGCAATGTTCGTATCGCTGTAAGAAGAATATATTCCAAAAGTTATCTTGCTTTTACTTAAAATTCCGGAAGGAACCCCCCGTGCGGGATCGTAAACAGTTATTTGATCGGAGCCGCATTGTGATCCCCAGCAATTATTTTCTCCGATACTAATGCTTCCATCGGCGACCAAAGCTCCGTAAATTTTTACTTTTCGGCCTCCTTTTATTTCTATTGGTCCGGTTACATAATAAGTAGAAGTAGCTGATCCATTGGTTTTATAGGATAAGGTTAATGTTCCGTTATATCCGACAACTTTTAAAAGATTATCAAACTCTGTACTGCTGTAAAGGCACCTAGAGGTGCTCGTTACAGTTGAACCATTTAGATTTTTACCGACAACATTGCATTGACCTTGGCTTTGGGCAGCAATAGCCTTATTTTTATAAGAATAAGCTGTGGCTGAATCAAAATCGATTGATGGCATAAAATTCCCTATTGGGGGACAAGAGCCAGAAGGGCAACGACTATCACAAATGTTCTCAGCGCAACTGGAAGAGGCGTTAAGAGTGCTCCAAGAGACATTAACATTATTGTTAGCGAATACTAATCCTTCTTGGTTGGTGGTGGTTGGAGTGCTTTGGTTATCGTAAACATTGACCGTGCTGAATAAGCTTACATTCACATCATGGTTGCTGAATATGTTCCCGTTATAAACATTGATTCCGCTTAAGGTAAAATTTATGTCTCCGCTGGCTGATCCGGAAAAAATAGGACTGTCTTTGATTATATCGGCTAAAGCCTTATAAGCTTTTATTTTAACGACCCTTTGGTTGAATTTATTTTCAGAGGTTGAGGTGGCTTGAACTGAAAATTCACTGTTACCGCAACCGGAATTTTTAACAGACATAATATAGCCGGCGTTGGGGAGAAGAGAACCGGCATTTCTGTAGCTGGAGGTGGCCCAATTGATGCAGTTGCAGGAGGCGGTCGAACTGGTAAAGCAAGTACTCCAAGAGGTATCATTTTTTAATCGCCAGACAGTTTCATTTATTCCGGCTTCAGCCAAATAATATGTTTGCAACGATTGTATCTGGCTTCTGGATATTCTATATTCGGTTGAAGCAAAGGAAAGAAAATATGATCCGAGTAATAACAAAACAAATAGCGCTCCCATAGCAATGATGATCACTGATCCTTTTTGTTGTTGATCTTTAAAGATTTCGGCCAAATATTTTATTTTCGATTTCCAACGATTGTCCATTTTTGACTAGGTTCATTTTTATATTGATAATTTTGTCTCCCCAAAATT
>CAIMDX010000053.1 GCA_903839905.1 uncultured bacterium | reverse complement strand
CTATCAAAATATCAATATCGCCGTTTTGAGTCATTTTTAAAAGTTTTTGGCGCGAAACTTCAATAGTGTCCGATTTTAATTTTTTGGAATAAAATTTATCAACTTTACCGGTCAAAATGCCGATATTGAAATTAAAGTCTTTGAAGAAATTAAAAATGGTTTGGAAGTGCTGCTTGGTCAAGATTTCCGTCGGCGCCATAATGACCACCTGGCCTTTGGCTTTGACTATATTAATAGCCGCTACGGCGGCAACGACCGTCTTGCCGGATCCAACATCGCCCTGAAGCAGGCGATTCATCGGATAGCCTTTTTCCAAGTCCTGCAGTATCTCCCAAACAGATTTTTTTTGAGCTTCGGTCAGCTGGAAGGGAAGGCTTTCCAGGAATTTTTTGATCAAGGCAAGATTGATTGGAAAAACAGGAGCTTTGGTTTCCAGCATCTTTATTCTTTTTTGCAAATTTGACAAAGAGATAAAAAACAATTGTTCAAAAAAGAATCTGTTCCGGGCCGCTTCGGCCGCCTCCATGGAATCAGGGAAATGGATCTGCCAAAGGCTTTCTTCCAGCCCGAGCAAATCGTATTTATCCAAAATATGCTCCGGCAGGGTTTCGGGGACCCTGTCTTTAAAAGATAAAAGCAGCGGCTTTAAAATATATCTTAGCCAGCGGGAAGACAGCCCTTGGGTTCCGGAGTAGATCGGCACGATCCGTCCGAGATGAACGGTGTCATTAAAATTGATTTCATTTTTAGAAGCAATTTTTTCGTAAGTTGGAGAGCTTAAATAAGCAATCCCTTTGCCGATAGCAATCTTGCCGTTTAGCAAAAGCCGGTCTCCTTTTTTAAGGCTCTTAGCCAGATATGGCTGGTTAAACCAAACGATTTGAATGGATCCCGAGTCATCCTGTACAACAGCTTTGGTTATGGATAATTTTCTCTTCCAAGTTTTTTCCTGTTCTATCTCTACCACATCAGCCTGCAAACAAGCTTCTTCATTTATCTTAATGTCTTTAATTTTTTTGATCCTGGACAGATCTTCATACCGTTCCGGGAAATAGAACAAAAGATCGCCCAAAGTTTTAATCCCAAGTTTTTTCAGCCTCTGCTGGTAGACAGGTCCGATATGCGGTATTTCTTTTATTATAGTCGAAAAATTCATCGCCTTAACTTTACCAAAAATGAGCCCCTTGGGCCAAATCCAACTCAATCGTTTACTCGCTAATCGCAAATTCATCAATTATCTGTTTGTTGTTACTAACTTTATAAAATTATGTAAAATCCAGAAACTTTATAAAGTTAGCATTCCTCCATTTCGCATTAAAAACAAAAACCGCCCGCAGGCGGTTCGTTTGTCTAAAAACTAAAAGCTATCAACTAACAACTATTTTGGGCTTCGCCCAAAATCAGTGCCCCCGAGAGGAATCGAACCCCTATCGCAGGCTCCGCAAGCTCGCATTTTGTCCATTAAACTACGGGGGCAACCCGTATATTAAACCACAAAAACCGTTAAAATTCAAATATTTTCAGCGATTGATTTTTTGCCTAAAAAATGGTTTATTTAATTTATATGGAACTTCTAGAGCTGGCAAAGAAGATAATCGCAGTAATTGGATGAGCAGATTAAAAGCAGCCATTATCCTGGCAGGGGATATCCTTATTTTTTACGGGTCTTTAATGCTGACTTTGTTTTTTAGGTTCGGCCAAGATGATTTTAGAGGAGCTTTATTTGACCACATCGTTCCTTTTTCTTTCATTCTGATTTTTTGGATATTTATTTTTTATTTAGCCGATCTTTACCAAATGAGGGCTCTCAAGGACAGACAGGTGCTGGTCAGATCTTTTTTCCCGGCAATTATTACCTCTACTCTGATTTCAATAGTTGTTTTTTATGTCTTTGGCTCTCTCCTAAAAATTTCGCCAAAATTGAATCTCTTGCTATTGGCTGTTATTTTTACTTTTCTTGATTATTCTTGGCGCTCTTTTTTGATAAAAAGATTTAAAGGTTGGCAAACTAATATTTTGATTTTTGGCGACAGCGCAGCCGGCGAGGAAACAGAGTCTTTTCTGAAAAATAATCCCCAGCTGGGATATCGGCCGAAGATTTGGAAGAAAAGACTAGAAAAAGATGATTTTCATACTTTCTCTGATTTCATCATAAGCAACAAGATTGAAAAAATAGTAATTTCTTCTGCTTTTGAAAAAGAAAAGAATTTTACCAGGATAATTTACAAATTACTGCCGTTAAGGATAGAGATAGTCGCCTTGAGGGATTTTTATGCCAGTATTTTTCAAAAAATACCTTTTGGAGAAATTGATGAGAGGTGGTTCATTAGAGAGATCAAAGCCAACCATAAAATTTATGATGTTTTGAAAAGGGCCGCAGGAATTGTCATTTCCCCGATTCTTATTATCATCTTCTCTCCGGTATTATTGGCTGGAGCAATTCTGGTCAAGCTTTCTTCCAAGGGGCCGGTCTTTTTTACTCAAGAGAGGATTGGTAAAAATGATAAGCCTTTTATTCTTTATAAGCTAAGGTCAATGGAGGACGGAAAGACTGGTCCTTTATGGACCGAAGAAAACGACCAAAGGGTGACTGAAATAGGAAAATTTCTCCGCGACTCTCATTTAGATGAAATTCCGCAATTATTTAATATTCTTAAAGGAAATATTTCTTTTGTCGGTCCTCGGGCGGAAAGGACGGAATTGGTTAATCTCTATCAAAAGATTCCTTATTACGAGATTAGGCATATTATAAAGCCAGGGCTGACCGGGTGGGCCCAGATAAATTATAAGCCAAGCGTTTCGGTGGAAGAAGCTTCCGAGAAATTGAGCTATGATATATATTATATCAAACACAGGTCCTTGGGCCTGGATATTCTAATTATTCTAAAAACAGTTAAGCTTCTTTTTATTTCTCCTAAATAATTTAAAAAATAAATTATGAAAATATTCGTTACAGGAGCATCGGGCTATGTGGGCAAAGTTTTTCTGAAAAGAATGATTGCCGATCCCAATATAGAAAAAATATTCGCTTTGGATGCGGCTGAAAAGCCGCAAGGTTTTGACAGCCCGAAAATTTCTTGGATCAAAGCGAATTTGGCAGTAGATAAATGGGAAAAAAATGTTCCGGGACAAGGGGAGATTGATGCTGTTTTCCATTTCGCTTTTTGGATCAGGAACCCTTACGGTAAAGTCGCGGAAACAGAAAAAGAAAATTTGGAAAGCTGTCGTAGGGTTTTTGAATTTTGCTTTAAAAATAATGTTAAGAAATTGATTTATATCAGCAGCGTGGCCGCTTACGGCGCCAGGCCGGAGAATGTCGGGAAGATATTGAAAGAGACCGATCCCTTGGAAGAGAAAAGTTATCCCTACGGATTGCAGAAAAAAATGGTTGAGGAAATGCTTGGAGAAATGATCAAGAAAGAAAAGCCTCAAACCCAAGTGTTCGTGTTGAGGCCAGGCAGTATTTGGGGGCCGGAAGGGGAGAAGAAGAAAAAGCTTGGATTGATGGTTTTGCTCAAAAGGCTTTTGCCGGTTTTGCCGCTAGTTAACCCTGCTTGGGCCAGGCAGTATGTCCACGAACAGGATCTGATTGACGCAATGTCTTTGCTGGCTTTCAAACCGGTCAGCAGTAATTTTGAGATATTTAATTTTGCAGCTCCTGATATTCTAACCACCAAAGATATGGCCAAGCTGCTCAACAAAAGAGTTATAAGAGTGCCGTTTTCTTTGATCAAGACAGCTTTCTTTTTTAGCTGGCATTTGACTCGCGGACTGCTTCCGACTCCGCCCGGCGCAGAGATGTCTTTTACTTGGCCGATCAATGTTGATGGCAGTAAAATTAATCGTTTTGGATTTAATTATAAACATAGCTCTGAACAGACTTTTAAGAGTTAATCTATGCCCATCAATTACGAAGAGCTCAAGGCCTTACTTTTTCAAAATAAGGGAGTCAAACAGGTAATTATAAAAAATACTTTTTGGCTTTCCATGACAGAAGCCTTTAATAAAATTTTAAAGCTTTTTTTGGTTATTTATATCGCTCGTGTTTTAGGCGCTGTAGGATACGGCGAATTTAATTTTGCCCTAGCCTTTGCTTCTTTATTTATTATTTTCACAGATTTCGGCATTCCGGTTTTAGCGACAAGAGAGCTTGCCAAGGATAAAGAAAAAGAAAAACATTTTCCCGCCTTGCTCGCTTTGAAGCTTCTTTTAACGGCAGCGGTTTTTGTTTTGACTTTAGCTGTTGGCTTTTTTACCATTAAAGATCCCATTATCCGGGAATTAATTTTTGTTTTTGCTTTGATGATAGCGTCCCACAGCTTGATAGAAATTGTTTTTGTTTTTTTTAGGGCTCGGCAGAAAATGGAATACGAAGCTTGGATAAAGATCATTGAAGTTGCAATCAATGCTGCTCTTGGGTTTTTTGTTTTATTTAATTTTCCTTCTCCCGTAAATTTAAGCTGGGCTTATTCTTTCGCAGCCATTATAGCCTTGGTTGCCAGTCTTGTCTTTTTAAGGGTTAAATTTATTCCCTTAAAGCTGGAGATTAATTTAAGGGTTTGGAAGGAATATTTTTTAATCGCT
>CAIMDX010000052.1 GCA_903839905.1 uncultured bacterium | reverse complement strand
TTTATTATTATAATTCTTCTAAAGATCAAGATACTTCAGGGAATGTTATGTGCTCAAGAGGCGGACTTGAAGCTGTTGAACGGAATATCACTCTGACTAAAACTCCCATCCAGGATGCAATTAAATTGTTGCTTAAAGGAGAATTAACTTCCCAAGAGAGAACTCAAGGGATTGCAACCGAATATCCTCTTCCCGGATTAGAGTTAGAAGGTGCCTCCCTCAAAGATGGCGTTCTTACTCTTACATTTAATGATCCGCAAAATAAAACCGGAGGAGGGTCTTGCCGGGTTGGTATTCTTTGGTTCCAGATTGAGGCAACCGCCAAACAATTTGAAGGGGTTTCATCGGTGCGTTTTATGCCTGAAGAGTTATTCCAGCCATAGTATAAGCGAAATGGTAAAAATAGTTGTAATATATTTATCTTTGAAGCGGCATTAATCTTATAATCATAAAAAATACAAAATAAACATATGGGAATTATTCTATGGATTATATTCGGCGCATTGGCCGGTTGGGCAGCTTCTTTGGTTATGAAGACTGATGCCAAGCAAGGGTTGATGCTGGACATTATTGTTGGTATTGTTGGTGCAGTTATAGGCGGCTGGCTGATGAATGCTATCGGAGAAAACGGGGTGGGAGGCTTTAACTTCTATAGTTTCCTTGTTGCATTGCTTGGGGCATGCGCATTGATTGCTATCGTGAGAGCGTTGCGCCGTTAAAACGAAATAGCTGGCGATTTAAAATTAAAAATATAAAACAAATTTATGACAACAGTGATTAATAACCCTGGAAATGGGGAAGGATCAGATTCTGGAGTAGGTATAATGATAGGCATAATCGTTCTCGTTGTGATTGTTGGATTATTCTTTATTTATGCCCTTCCTGCAATTCGTGCTGGCAGTGCCATACCTCAAGACAGCAGTATTGATGTAAATGTTAAGCTGCCAGGGGGAAATGCTTCGTCTACTCCGGCACCTTAATTTTTAAGTAATATTAGAAATATAAAATAATAAAACCTATGAATTCATCATATAATTCTTCAACTACGAAACCATTGTTTAAAGGAACCCAAATTGTGTGGTATTTTCTTTCGCTTCTTGAGGCATTGCTTGCGTTCCGTTTTGTACTCAAATTTATGGGGGCAAATCCTATAGCAGGGTTTACGAGTTTTATTTACGCCATTACATGGCCGTTTACCGCTCCTTTCCTTGCAGTCTTTCCAAAAATCGCTGTACAAGGCAGTATTTTTGAGTGGACGACCCTTTTAGCGATGTTGGTGTACTGGATGGTCGCCTTCGCGATTGTTCGTTTATTTTTGATGAGCAAAACCGTATCAACGCCAGAAGCCGCAGCTAAGCTTGATGAGCAAGACAAGTAATAAAGAGAGAGAAAGTGGAATAAAAAATCACCGCATTCGCCTCGGTGATTTTTTATTGCAGAGAAGGCTCAACCGTCCTTTTTTTAAATCAACAGACAGGTTATAATTGTTTTGTTTGGAAATCATAATTTATTTAAATGATCTTTATGGCAAAAAGAAAAGTTTACGCGTATTTGGTCAATGGAAAAAGCGGGATAACCGAAACTTGGGCGGAGTGTGAAGCTAAAGTTGTTGGAAAGCCAGAGGCCAGATTCAAAGGCTTTGAAAGCCGCATAGAAGCGGAGAAATGGCTGGAGGCTGGGGCCAATTATAATATCAAGCATTTAACCGCCGAAGAAGGCGTTTATTTTGATGCCGGTACAGGCCCGGGGAACGGCGTGGAGGTCAGCGTTACAGACCATAAAGGAAAAAGCTTGCTTGGCCTTATTCTTGATTCAGAACTTCTCAACCGGCAGGGGAGGCAATTCGCTCCCCAGGGAACGACCAATAATTACGGAGAGCTATTAGCTTGCAAATACGCTTTGCAGATAGCGGAGAAAAAAAATATTAAAAAGATTTTTGGTGATAGCAAATTAGTGATTGACTATTGGTCCAAATGGATGGTCAAGAAAGGAGTGGCCTTGGAAACTGTCCAAATAGCCAGAGAGGTTTCAAAATTGAGAGAGGCGTTTGAAAAAGAAGGAGGGAAAATAAAACGCATTTCCGGAGGGAGCAATCCGGCTGATCTCGGTTTTCATAAAGGATAAACATATGAACACAAAATATCTTATTACTGATGTTGACGGCGTTATTTTTGACAGGATGTCCGTTTATTTATTAGCTTTCTTAAAAACTATGCGGTTTTTTGGAATTCCGGAAGAACTGCTTCATTCTTATTATTACAGCACTCTTGGCACGCCGGTTGATCTTCAGATCAAAGGAGCTTTGGGAAAGTTCGGCGTAGCCGTTGACGAAGAGAATTTAGATAAAATGGTTAAAGATTTTTGGAGCAGATGCGCTGAACATTCGACAAATATTTTCCCCGGGGTCAAAGAAACGCTTGATAAGATCAAAAAACAGGGGATATCCATTATGGCCAGCAGCGGTTCTCAAACGGCTGATTTGGCCAAATTTTTTAAGGAATACGAATTGCCTTACGATTTCTTTTTGGGTTCCGACAAAATTTTGAAAGGGGACGAGCATATTAAAATTTTTTCCGATTATTTTTCCGTGGGGAAAAAAGATTTTTGCCGCCAAGCGGCCTTTATCGGTGATGGCACGACTGATATGCAGATCGCTTCGCGTAATGGTATTTTTGGTATAGGTATTACCAATACCATATCCGCCGAAGTTCTTTTAGCCGCCGGAGCGCAAGCCATCGTTTCCGATATCAGCGAGATTTTTGGCTATTTGAAATGAAAACTAAGCCGTTGCATTTTGCGCAATCGGGAAACTAAGATAAAATGGTAGAAAGATTAGCGTTAAAAATATATATACAAATATGAATAAGATTGTAAAAATATTATTGATAATAATTTTTTTGCTGGCTGCGTCAGCTTTATGTTTTTTTGCTTATCTTGGTTATGTTCCAGTATTATCTTCTGTTTTTGGCGCGGATAAGGCGAGGGACCTTGGAATAAAATATACCCAGGCCGATCTTGCTTCAGCTAGGGCTAAAAGCCAAATAGTTTACGAGGCTTTGCCGGCAGGTACTCCGGACGAACAAAGCATCCAACGCAGCGGCAGCCGTCCAATTAATACGGTTTTTACTTCGGCTGAAGCCAGCGCTTTAATGAACGACAGGCCCTTTAAATATTGGCCGTATAAAGATGTCCAGGTTAAATTTAATGCCGACGGTTCAGCCGAGGTTTCCGGCAAACTGGTCAAAAGCAAAATTTCTGGATATTGCGTTGCTATCGGTTTGCCCAAAGAAATAGTTAATGTGGCAGTGAAATTCTTGCCCCCTGATCCGGTCTTTTATGTAAAAGGAAAGGCAGCGCTGGTTGAGAATAAAATTTCTATTTTTGAGCCGCAAGCTTTGGAAATTGGCAGATTGCCTGTTTCTTTAGGCATGATATTATCATTTGACCTGAATTTAGTGGACGAAGTTTACGCTGCTCCGGCAGAAAGCCTTTCTTCAGAATTATCTAAAGCTAGTAATAAAAGAGATTGGATAATTAATTATATAAATCAAAGGATTGCTTCCATAAAAGGATTTTATGCCAAAGAGGCCAAATTTGGAGATAATCAGCTTATTTTCAACGGCAGCCTTTCTCAAACAGAGGCAACCGTGAGATAATTTTTTAAATTAAATTTAACAAATATGTTTTTTAGACTGCTTAAGGCTTCGGTTCTTCCCTTGATCGCGCTCGTCATTATCCCCGCGATTTTATTATTTGATTTTTCAGCAGGCGTTTTTAAAGTAAATTTTTATCTTCCTTTTGCTGGAATATTGCTTTGCCTGATTGGCTTGGCGATGTTAGCGGCGACCGCCAAAATATTGATGGCAACAGGCAAGAAAACAATAACTCCCTGGGATGCTGATATAATTCTTGTTACTTCGGGAATGTACAGCTACACTAGAAACCCGATGATGGGGGGAGCATTGCTGGTCTTGTTGGGAGAGGCGATAATTTTTGGATCATCGGCAATTTTGATTTGGTTCTTTGTGTTTTTTATCATCAACGACCTTTATTTTTACTACATTGAGGAACCGGCTCTGGAAAAGAGGTTCGGCCAGCATTATAAGGAATATAAAAAGCGTGTTCCAAAATGGCTGCCGAAAATTAAAAAAAAGTAAAATAGATTTTTGTCTAAAAGAAATAAAAAGTCTAAAATAAATTTTTTAAATTTTTAGATTCGGGTATCTGATATATTAACTTATGATTCTATCCGATAAAGACATAAAAAGCGCTCTCAAGGCGGGGGACATATCTATTGACCCTTTTGATGAAAAATATCTTCAGTCAGCTTCGGTTGACCTGCATTTAGACAGGCATTTTTTGGTTTATGATACGAAGCAGAACTTGGTTATTGATCCCAAGCTGCCGATGGAAGATTTGATGGAAGAAGTTTTAATAGACGAAGATAAGCCTTTTGTACTGCAGCCGGGAGAGTTTGCTTTGGGGATGATTTATGAGAAAACGGGAGTTTCTTCAAGGATGGTAGGACGGTTGGAAGGGAAAAGCTCCATCGGCCGCATGGGTTTGTTGATCCATATTACTGCCGGCTTTCTTGACCCAGGCAACTCTTTGAAAATGACCTTGGAATTGCATAATACTGCCAATTTGCCTATACTTCTTTATTATAAAATGCCGATCGCGCAAATGGCTTTTGAAGAATTATCCAGCCCTTGCGAAAGGCCTTATTCAAAGGCCATAGGCAGCAAATATGTGGGGGATATGAAGCCCAGGCCCAGCCAAATGTGGAAAAATTTTAAAAAATAATTAAATTAATTTTAAAAAATATGAAAGCAATCAGAATTAATAATTTGCTGAGCCTTTGAATCATAAAAGTAGCATTAAGAGTAAGACTCATTTCTTTGGAAACAGAACGAGATTATTTGGATAAAATTATCAAAATGGCGGTAAAACTTAATTAAATGAATCAGCTGATTAAAAAATGATGATATGTTCTCAATCTCAAGAGAATAGTTAATTAATATCCAAAGATGGAGTAATTGATTTAATGGCAATCAATCAAAAATTAAATAAAGAGGCACCACTTGAGTAATCAGAACAATATGACCGAAGTGGATTGCGCATTAGTAGGTGCTGGCATTATGAGCAGCACTCTGGGCGTATTTCTAAAAGAGATTAATCCAAACCTAT
>CAIMDX010000051.1 GCA_903839905.1 uncultured bacterium | reverse complement strand
GCTATTAAAAGATTGACCAGCGGCTGGTAGAAAAAAAGATGGAAAAAATTGCCGATAAATTCAAGCATAAGCTATTTTTCTAAAAAACTGATTTTTTGAAGGCTATTCTCAATAATAGAAAGCTTCCCTTGATAGTCTTCATTTTTTATAAGAGGCCAAGCTATAAAAACCAGGTCATGCCCCTTTCTTATCTTCTTAATGTTTTTCCAGATAATCTCTCTTATCTGGCGTTTGATCTTGTTGCGATCAACCGCTTTCCTCGCCGTCTTTTTGCTGACAATGATCCCGAAACGGCTTTGAGGCAGATCATTTTCAATGGTTTTTAAAAAAAGGGTTTTTTGCTTAAACCCTTTCCCTCGCTTTAATACTTTTTCAAAGTCCCTCTTTTTTGTTAGCCTGTTTTCTTTCGGAAGCATATTAAGTCCTTTTGGCTTTGACTAAAATTAAAACCGCCTTAAGTTAAAAAATCCTTAGACGGTTAATTGCCAGCGGCCTTTTTGTCTTCTTCTCGCTAAAGTTCTTTGGCCCCCTTTAGTGGTCTTTCTGGCCAAGAATCCATGGGTCCTTGCTCTTTTTTTCTTTTTAGGGTTATAAGTTCGACTCATGCGTTTAAATATATCAAAAATCCGCTTTTTGTCAATCTGAGTTTTATTAAAAAAGATAATAACAGTTTTTCCACAGTTGTTGCACAGAAATTTTAAAACCCCAAATAATGCTTCATTCTTTACTTATCCACAGCTTATGCTCTATAATAATTTTATCCGATAGAAATTTATTCCCTGGTGGATTATCTCTTAAAAAATATTCCAAACTTTAGCCGGCTCCAAAAATTAACAGGTAATCTCATTTAAGATTTAAGGCGAATCTATGACATACCAAGAACTCTGGCAAACCGTATTGGCGCAAATCCAACTCAATATTTCCCCAGCTAATTTCGCAACCTGGTTCGCGAGCACTAAAATAGCTTCCCAGGAAGAGGGGGTGATAATAGTTTCTGTTCCAAACTCTTTCGCCAAAGAATGGCTAGAGCAAAAATACAATAAAGAAATTTTAAAAATTTTAAGGGCTTTGGACGCCAGCATTAAAGAAATAAGCTATCAGATAGATTTTCCAGCAGCCAAAATAAGAGAGCCGATAAAGCAGCCTGCGCCGCAAGAACTTCCAGTGGAACAGCTTGGATTCGCCGAACTGGAAATAGACAAAGAAACAAACCTTAACCCAAAATACGGTTTTCAAAATTTTATAGTCGGCCCGTTCAACGAACTGGCTCATGCCGCAGCCGAAGCCATTATTAAAGAGCCTGGAAAAATTTATAACCCGCTTTTTATTTATGGCGGAGTGGGGCTGGGAAAAACGCACTTGTTGCAAGCAATCGGGAATGAATTATCTAAAAAAAATCCGCCGTACAAGGTTAAATATGTCCCCTCCGACAAGCTGATTTCCGCTATTGTTAATGCTATCCGCAACAACAGCATTGAAGAGCTAAAAGCCAATCTAAGAAAAGTTGATGTTCTAATTGTTGACGATGTCCAGTTTTTTGCCGGAAAAGAAAAAACCCAAGAAGAGTTTTTCCACACATTCAACGATCTTTACCAAAGAGGAAAACAAATAATCCTTTCTTCCGATCGCCCTCCTAAGGCCATCCCCGCGATCACGGAAAGACTAAAGTCAAGATTTGAAGGGGGAATGGTAGCTGATGTAAGCTTGCCGGATTACGAAACAAGGCTGGCTATCTTAAAACAGAAAACAATGGAAAAAAACGCCGAAGTGCCAGCGAAAGTTTTAGAATATATCGCCGCTAATATTCAAAAAAATGTCAGAGAGATTGAAAGCGCCTTAAACAGGCTTTTGATTTTCCAAAAAATCAACAATAAAGTTCCCAGTTTTGAGGAAGCGAAAAAACTCTTGAGGAACATCATTATTTCTCCGTCTAAATTCACCAACCCCACCCTTATCCTCCAAGCCATAAGCGAATTTTACGATCTTGAAGATAAAAATTTATTTTATTCTTCCCGCAAAAAAGAGTTTGTTAAGCCTCGCCAATTAGCCATGTATTTACTAAGAAAGGAGCTAAGCTTCTCTTTCCCGGCCATAGGCCGCAAATTTGGAGGAAAAGATCACACAACAGTAATGCATGCCTGCCATTTAATTGACCGCGAGATACAAGAAAACGAAAAATTTTGCCAAGAGGTGGATTCAATCTTGCAAAAAATTTATACACTGGAAGCGTAATTGTTTTTTAAAAAACTGTGGATTATTTGTTAAGAAAATACTTATAACTCACTGCAAGAAACAGGGGATAAAAAGAGGCTGATTTTTTCTTAAATTATCGCCTTGATTTTTATCCATAGATTTAACGCAAAGCTCCACTTGTTTCTCCACCGCTTATCCATAAATATTTTCCATTAAAAGCTTTTAAAAGATTATATTTCCATATATTATCCACAGGAAAAAAACTCAAACCAACAACAATAAATTAAATAATTTTTTAATTAACTTGTTATTATTATGAAAATTACTTTATTAACTAAAACTCTGAAAAAAGGGCTGGCCGTGGTTGAAAAGATCGCCGGAAGAGTCTCAACCTTACCCATCTTAAATAATGTCTTGATTGAGGTTTCGCCAAACTTTATAAAATTATCCACAACCGACTTGGAGCTAGGGGCTCAATGGTGGGGGCTTTGCAAGACCGAAAAAGACGGGAAATTAACCATTCCGGCTAAGTTTTTTTCGCAGCTGGTGAATTCTTTAAACGATGAAAAAATAGACATTGAAGAGAAGAATAAAACCATTTTTATTGAAAGCAAGAATTATAAAACCCAGATTAAAGGCTTTTCCACTGATGACTTTCCGATTATCCCGTCTTTTTCCAAGGACGCTTTTATTGAAGTGAATAGCAAAAAACTAAAAGATGGATTGTCAGATGTTATTGATTTTACCAGTTTGTCTCAAGTCAGGCCGGAAATATCCGGGGTTTATTTTTCATTTGGCAGCGAGGAGTTGAAATTAGTAACCACCGACAGCTTCCGATTAGCTGAAAAAACAATAACCTTTTCTGAAAAGAAAGAAGAGTATAAAAACCTGTTCAAAAAAGAGATTAATTTTATCCTCCCGCAGAAAACAGCAAAAGAGCTGATTTCTATACTAGGAGATACTGTTAAAAATACTAGAATATACTTATCCGAATCGCAGGTTATGTTTGAAACTTTATTGCAGGAAACAGACCATCCTGAAGTTAATTTGGTTTCCCGCCTGATAGAGGGGGAATATCCGACCTATCAAGAGATTATTCCAAAAGAAAGCCAAACAAAAATAACGATTAATAAGGATGAATTTATTAATCAGTTGAAAATAGCCAGCTTGTTTGGAGGAAAGATAAATGAAATAAAAATAAAGGCCAACGCTGAAACAAAAGAATTGGAGATATTAAGCCAGGACCCCGACTTAGGAGAAAGCAAATCTAATATTGCCGCTAAGATAGAAGGAGACAAGGCGGATGTTTCCTTTAATTGGAGATTTGTTTTAGACGGGCTGGCCAAAATCAAAAGCTCGGAAGTGTTTTTCGGCCTGCACGACAATAAGGGTCCAGCGATTTTGAAGCCGATAGGAGATGCCAGCTATCTGTATGTGGTAATGCCGATAAACCCTGACTGATTGCAATCAGAATTTTCAATTTTCAATTTCCCTGCCTACCGGCAGGCAGGTAATTTTCATTGAATTTTCAATTCCGCCAGCTGGCGGATCAATTTTCAAACATTGATAATTATTAATTTAGGGTTATTTTATGAGGATAAAAAGAGTCGCCGTGGTTACGGTTGGAGTTATTAATGTTTTAATTGGAATACCTCTCCTTTTTTGTTATTTTTATGAAATCACAAGAGGGAGAGAGATTGCTCTTTCTGTCTTCTCATTAATCGTAGGCTTTATTTCTATTTTTATAGGGGGAAATATTATTTTTCGTAATAGATATTTACTGATTGGGTTAGCTCTTCCTTTTTTATCTTCACATCTCTTAGGTTTTTTAGTGCATATGGATTAGTTATTGGCTTGGAAGTCTCCTGGCCGTCTTCGGCGGGAAAATTCCTAATAGCATTTTAAATAATCGCTCTTTTTGTTGCGCCTGCAGGCAAAATTGATTGGTTCTGGCATTGACTAGATTTTATTTCCAGGTGAATAATAAGCCTTCGCCAATCGGCGGTTTAAAAATTGGGATTTATTTAAAAATTAGAAATTAGAAATTGAAAATTCCTAAACAAAAAATACTCCCAGTGGGAGTATTTTTTGTTTAGGCCTAGTCTCCTTGCAGATTCGCCGCCGGGTAGAGTTTTTCTCCGGTAGTGGTGCTGTAAAGAGGGTAAAGTCTTTCTCCTGTAGTAGTATTATAAAGGGCAGGCGTTGTTGGGATCGGGTTTACAGATGTCCCCGTTGGCGTTGCAGCTGCTGTAGAGGTGCTATTCGGAAGGTTGATCATCGGTTCTCCCATCTTGGGCAGGCCTTGGAGCATGAACGCGCGCCAAATCGGTCCGGCCATGGCCTCGCTGATCTTCTGCATTGGCGCGCGGTTATTGTTTCCGGCCCAGACCCCGACAGCCAATTTGGGAGTAAAGCCGACTGTCCAGCCGTCCTTATTGTCTTGCGTGGTTCCGGTCTTAACTGAAGCTTTATAATTCTCAAAATAAAGATTTGAATGATACCCGAATATCGGCGCTCTGGCATTGTTATCCGATAAAATATCGCTTATAAGGTCGCAGACATTTTTTTCCAAAACTTTTTTAGGAGTGGGTTCGTTTTTGTAAATAATATTTCCGTCGGCATCTTCTATCCTTAATATGGCCGAAGCCGGAATGCGGTATCCGCCGTTGGCAAAAACGCTGAAAGCTGAAACCATATCAATTAATTTGACATCTCCGGCGCCGAGCACTAATGGCAAGCCATAAAAAGAAGACGGCTCGTTGAGTGTTGAGATCCCCATTGATTTTGCCAGAGCGATGCTGTCGTCCAGTCCGGCCATATCTCGCAAGACCTTTAAAGCTGGAATATTTAATGATTGGGCCAGTGCGTTTCTTAAGGTTATGGCGCCGCGGAATCTGCCATCGTAATTTGAGGGGATATAATGCTTGCCTCCAAAAACGCCAAAATCTGTTTGCTCATCAACAACAATACTATTGCCGGTGAATCCTTTGCGAAAAGCTTCGGCATAAACAAAAGGCTTAAAAGAAGATCCAGGTTGGCGGTCTCCTTGAGTGGCAACATTAAAATCCGGAACAAATTTGCAAGTGGTCGCTGGGTCGCAACCTTCTGGGTAAGGTTTCCCTTCCGGATCAGCCGAACCGACCATGGCAAGAACCTCCCCGTTTTTAGGATTGATCGCAATTAAAGCGCCGTTATATGCGCCAAAGGCCTTATTCTTTTCCGTTCCGTCTTTAACATCTTTTTCCGCGGCGCGCTGCAAATCCCAATCAAGCGTGGTATAAATTTTTAATCCCTTGGTCTCTAAAAAGGCTTGTCCGTATTTGATTTCCAGCTGCTGTTTGACATAATTGACAAAATGGGGGGAAAGGGTTTTGGGAAGTTTGTCAAAAGTTAAAACTTCTTTCTTAGCCGTCTCGGCCTCTTCTCCTGTGATGTAGTTTTCTTGGACCATTCTATCTAAAACATAATCCTTTCTTGCTAAAAGTCCGTCCAAGTGGCTGCCATAAGGGTTGTAATAGCTGGGAGCTTGGATAACCGCGGCCAAGAGGGCGGCTTGAGCCAGGCTTATTTCAGAAACAGGCTTATCAAAATAAGACAATGACGCTTCTTGAGCTCCGTAAATATTTACTCCGAACGGCACTTGGTTTAGATACCATTCCAATATTTGCGTTTTGGAATATTTGCTATCAAGTTCAATTGATAAAATAATTTCTTTAATCTTTCTGCCTACGCTTTTTTCATTACTCAACAGGGAAGATCGGATCAATTGTTGGGTGATAGTAGAAGCTCCCTGTTTAGCTTCTCCTGTTTCCAAATCTACTTTTATCGCCCTGGCGATTCCCTGGAAGTCTATACCGTTATGTTGGTAAAATCTCGCATCTTCAGTGGCTATTACTGCCTTTTGTAATTTCTCCGGCAGCTTATCAATAGTCAGATATGTTCTTTTCTCTTCTCCGTAAATACTGGACAAAACAATTTCTCCGGTCCGGTCGTAGATTTTTGTCGTTTGATTGATTATATTCTCGTTAAAATTTTCAGGGCGGGGCAAATCCTTTGTGTAGAGAAAAAACAATATCACAGCTAATAG
>CAIMDX010000050.1 GCA_903839905.1 uncultured bacterium | reverse complement strand
TTTTCAGCCAATTATCAGAAAAAGTCTTGTACCATTCAATCAATCCTTTGAATGTTGCTGGCAGGTCTGTTTTGAATTCTTCCACTTCCCTATTGAATTCATCTCTTCTGTCGCTGATTATTTTATTGACATCAATAGCTTTTATTTTATCGCTGACGAAATCTTTTGCTTGGATAGAGTAGTCTTTAATATTTTGAAAAAATTGCTGCCAGACAGGCAGAACATCTTTTTTAATAGATTCTTGGGTAGAGCTGGCAATATTTTGGATTTCCGAGTCGGAAGCTGCGCTAGCCTTTTCCGTCGTCAGCGGAACAAGAATAAATCCCAACAGCAATAAAGTTAAGAGTATTTTTTTAATCATAGTAAAAATTAATTTTCAATGATTGTAGGTTTAAAAATTTAGTCATTTCAAAATTATTTAAAAATTACCTGCCTGCCGGCAGGAAAATTTGAAATTAAAAATTAAAACCTACCTTCGGAGCCCAAGCTATTTAACGGAGCGGGTCTTGCTTATGGCATCTTCTATTCTTTTAACAGTTCTCTGCTTGCCTAAAACTGCGGCGATATCAATTGGGCCGGCTGAATTCATTTTTCCGGTCAAAGCGACGCGCATCGGCCAAAGCAGAAATCCCCTGTCTGGCATTTTTCCGGCTTCATCTAGTAATATTTTTTCAAGATTTTCTTTAATAAAATCTTTTTCTTCTATCGCAGATAATAATTCTAAAGTTTTATTAAGCGAATCAGCCAGCTCTTGATAATCAGTCATTTTTTTCCATTTTAACATTTCGGCCGGATATTCCAGAATTCCTGCAAAGAGAAAATCAACCAGATCCCCTATCTCTGATAGCTTCTTGAGTCTTTCTTTATAAAGGGCGATGGCATTTTCCAAATAATCTTCAAAAATATTTTCTCCGGTGGCGATTATGGAATAGGAAACTTCCGGCAGAAGTTCATCTTCCGGCCTTATCATTTTTTCATTTTTTTTGATCAATCCCCTTTCTTCCAAATATGGTATGCATAATCTGGCTAATTCTTTTAATGGTTTTTGCCTGATATAGAATCCGTTCAGCCAATCCAGTTTTTGCGGATTGAATATTGCTCCCGCTTTTTGTATTTTTTCAACGGAAAATTCTTTGGTTAATTGTTCCAAAGAGAAAATCTCTTTCTCTGTTCCCGGATTCCACCCCAGCAGAGCGACGAAGTTATTCAATGCTTCGGGGAAATAGCCTTCTTTTTTGTAAGCGCTGATTGGCAAAACATTATCCCTCTTTGATAGCTTTTGCCTTTTTTCGTTCAGGATTAAAGGCAGATGGGCGTATCGGACTTTTGAAAGGCCTAAAGCCTCCTGCAGCAAGATTTGTTTTGGCGTATTGGAGATATGGTCTTCTCCCCTGACAACATCGGTAATCTTCATTTCGTAATCGTCTATCACGACAACGAAATTATAGAGCGGATTGTCAAAGCCTTTGGATAAAGAAAAATCTCCTAATAAAGTAGAATCAAATTCCACCTTTCCTCTTACGGCATCATTGAAAGTTATTTTTTGCCCTTTCGGTGTTTTGAATCTAATCAAGAACGGCCTTTTTTCATCAAGGTATTTTTGGATCGTTGCCTGGTCCAGGTCGCGGCATTTGCCAGGATAAACCGGCGGCAGGCCTTGCGACATTGCATATTGTTTATATGATTCCAGCTCTTCTTTAGAACAGAAGCAATAATAAGCCTTTTCTTCTTCAACTAGTTTTTTTAAATATTTGGCATAAATTTCCTTGCGTTCGCTTTGGCGGTATGGTCCATACTCTCCTATGTATTTTGATTGATTGTCGTAATCCGGCCCTTCGTCCCAAACCAAACCCAGCCATTTCATACTTTCAAAAATATCTTGCTCCCATTCTTTCTTGGACCTTTCAATATCGGTATCTTCTATTCTTAAAATCAAGCTGCCGCCGTATCTTTTGGCAAAAAGATAGGAAAAAAGCGCAGTTCTAACTCCTCCCGGATTGAGCGGCCCGGTCGGTGACGGCGCGAACCTCGTGCGCACATTTGACAGATTATCAGAAATGTTGCTTGTCATATTATAAATATTCTAGCAAAAATTGGGAAATATTGTTAGCGGCTTGGGGCTTTGAGAATTCTTTGGCTTTTTGGGCCATTTTTTTAGTTTGGCCGGACAAAAAAGCGTTTTTTATTTTTTCCAAGAAAAAGTGAGGCGTCAAATTGCTTTCTTCAAGCACTATGCACGCTTCCGCTTCGGCAAAATTATAAGAATTTTTAACTTGATGATTTTGAGCCGATTCCGACAAAGGGATTAAAAGGCTTGGTTTTCCCAGCGCGGCAATTTCAAATATTGCTCCGGCTCCGCCGCGGGAAATGATAAAATCCGCCGCTGCGTAGGCGTGCCTTAATTGGGTTTCGCTTAAAAAAGAAAATAAATGATAATAGCTTTTATCTTCCGGCTTAAGAAATGTTTCCGACTCGTTCTTAATAAGCTTTAGATTCTTTTCTCCCGCTTGGTGGATAACTTCAAAATCATTGATCATTTCCGGCAGTATTCCCAGTACGGCTTCGTTAATCCTTCCGCTGCCTTGGGATCCTCCCAAAATCAAAAGGACAGGCTTGTCTGAATGCAGGCCGAAAATTTGTTTGGCAGATTCTTTGTCTCCGTTGAGCAGCTCCTCTCTTACAGGATTTCCAACGAAGACCATTTTTTTCAGCGGAAAATATTCAGTTTCTTTGGGAGGAAAAGAGATGAAAATTTTTGAAGCGAAATTACTGCAAATCCTGTTTGCCAGCCCGGGAGCGATATCTGATTCGTGCAAAAAGATCGGTATTCTTAAAATGCTTCCGGCAATCACCGTGCCTAAAGATCCGTAGCCTCCCTTGCTAAAGATCACATCGGGCATCAAAAAGAAAAGGATGAAAAATGATTGGAAAAACCCTATCGGAATTTTTATGAAGATATCAAAAATATTCTGGAAAAAAGATGCCGGACTGAAATATCTTCTTATCTTTCCGCCGAGAACAAATTTCGTTTTGATTCCTTCTTGCGGCAAGAAAATAGACGAAAAATCATCTTTTGTCCCAATGTAAAAATAGCTGATAGAAGAGAGCTGTTGTTTTTTCAACTCTCTCGCAACAGCGATTATTGGGAAAATATGGCCGCCTGTTCCTGCTCCGGTAAAAACTATTTTTGACATAATGTATTTATTCGCTGTCTTATCTTTTCGCTGTTAATTACCTACCTATTTTAAACATTTTTAGAGATATTTAAAAGTATGCCCATTGCCGTTAGTTCAACCATTAGGTGCGATCCGCCCGAGCTGATGAATGGCAAAGGGATGCCGCTGATCGGTAAAATCCCGGTCATGGACCCCATGTTTATGAAGGCTTGCAGCATTATCCAAAATCCAATACCGCAAGCTATTAATTTGTTAGAAGGGTCTTCTATTTTTTTGATCATTGAGAAGACGCGCTGGGCGAAAAATAAGAATAAGCCTACCAGCAGGGCGCATCCTATAAATCCGGTTTCTTCGGCGTAAATGGCAAAAATTGAATCAGTGATGGATTCGGGCAGAAATCCGAATTTTTGCACGCTTAAACCAAGCCCTGATCCGGTCAGCTCCCCGGAGCCGATTGATATCAGTGCTTGCTGAGGATGGTAACCGGCCCCTAAAACATCTCTATTTGGGCTGAAAATATTTTCTATTCTTTGCATGCGGTAAGGTTCCATCAAGATAAAAGAGGCTATACAAATAATTCCCGCCAGGCCGATTAGAACGATATGTTTAAGGGGAGTCTGGGCGCAAAAGTAAATTACGCCGCCGGTGGCGCAAATGATTATCAAAGTACTTAAATCTTTTTGTAAAAGCAAAACAGCAGCGATGGATACTAAAACAGCTGCAAAAGGCCAAAGAGATTTTTTTTTAAGCTTGCTTACGAGATTGGCTAAGTACAAAATAGCAGTTATTTTAAGCAATTCGGAAGGCTGGAAAGAAATGAAGCCTAGATTTATCCAGCGGGTAGCTCCTTTGACTTCGTGCCCCCAGATCGGAAGAAAGACAGAAAACATTAAAGCCATAGCCACAAAGAAAAAAAAGAAGGTGATCTTTTTAACTTTT
>CAIMDX010000049.1 GCA_903839905.1 uncultured bacterium | reverse complement strand
ATTCTATCAAAATATACCCCGGCATTCAAAACAAAAATTCTGCAAGGGTCTAACCCTTACAGAATTATAAATGGTTCAGAAAGAGTTAAACCCTTTCCAAGATAAAACACTTAGTCCTCTATAAAAATTATTCCAGCTCTTGACGGCGGTCTTCAAGGCTGGCTTTAAGGTTTTCCAAGGAATGCAGAGACACCTCTTCAACAGAATGTTCCTGGTCGTAATAAGCGAATGGATCATCCAGGTCACGGATCAAAAGAAGCATATAAACCATAATAAAACTTACAAAAAGCGTAAAAAACAAATTTTCGTAAAAAGAATCCATCTTTAAAAAGATCATCGTGGTAATCATCATATAACTGATAATTTCAGCTGCCGCATAAGCCGAAGCGGCAAAACGAACCTCGCGGATGGAATGAATGCGCAAAACGGATTTTCTGATTTCGGACTGTTCGTGTTTTAAACGGCTGACAGAAGAAGGCTGGCTGTATTGTTCCAAAGGAAGAAAAATATTGGTAAAACCGGCAATTTTTTCCATAATATTTTTTGTCCTCACTTTTTTATAAAACCAATCAAGGATCTGCTGGGTGAATTCAAGGCAGTAGAAAAAACCAGCCTTGCCAGCTTCGGCTTTCTTGCCCTTATAAACATAAACACATTCATCTGCGATTGCTTCAATGCTTGATGCCAATTCGGCCGGCAATTTCTCTCCTTCTTTAAAATCCGCCAAAACGCCGGATATATTAAACCCGATCAAAAAAATATTAGCCGAAATCAACGCAGCAAAAAGTGCATTTAAACCGAAAAATTCCCAATTATAGTAGTGGGCAATGATTTTTAGAATAGCGATAATGGCGATGACTGGAAAAACCCTTACCGCCATTTCCCATTTTGGATGAAAAAGCTGGACCATTTTTTACTGATTAAAATTAAAAAACACGATTTTTTATCGTGGCGCGACAAGCATCGCACACTTTAAATATTATTAAAAAATGGCCTTATTGTCTAGCTTATTTTTTGCCTTTGTAGTACTTTTTTTCTTTGAGCTTTTCAGGCAAAAGGTTTTTATCGGTATAGCGTTCGTATCCTTTGCCGTAGCCCAAATTTTCCATCAATTTTGTCGGGGCATTTCTTAATTCCATTGGGATTGGAAGATTGCCGTATTTTTTTACATCCTCCATAGCTGCGAAATAAGCGTCGTAAGCGCTTCTGTTTTTTGCCGCCAGGCTTAAATAAACTACGCCGTGGGCTAAATTTATTTGGGCTTCGGGCAGGCCGATGGTTTCCATAGCCCGGAAAACCTCATTGGCCACAACCAAAGCGGTCGGCTGGGCCATGCCCACATCTTCGGAAGCGAAAATAACCATTCTCCGCGCAATGAATTTCGGGTCTTCGCCCGCTTCTATCATTCGCGATAAATAATACAAGGCCGCATCAGGCTGGCTAGCCCGCATACTTTTAATGAATGCGCTGATCGTGTTGTAATGCTCTTCTCCTTTTTTATCAAACCTCAAAAATTTGCTTTGGATTGTATCTTTCAGGGACTGGACAGTAATTTTTTTATAAAGCTTGGATGTATTTTCAATAACAGTAATCGCCTGCCTGGCATCGCCGCCAGCCATGCTTATCAGCCAGTCTTTCGCTTCCTTACCCATTTTAATACCCGCCCTGTCTATTATTTGGGCCATATCGGTATCCGACAGGCTTTCCAAAACAAAAACCCTGCATCGCGACAATAACGGAGAAATAATTTCAAAGCTTGGATTTTCTGTTGTTGCTCCAACCAAAACAATATCGCCGCGCTCAACAAAAGGAAGCAAAAAATCCTGCTGGGCTTTATTGAACCGGTGTATTTCGTCCAAGAATAAAACTTTTGGCCCTGGAAAAATTTTCCCGGCTTCAATTATATTCCTGATCTCTTCTTTGCCGGAAGAAACGCCGGACAGTTCGTAAAAATTAGCCTTTAAAGAATTGGCGTATATTTTCGCGAGCGTGGTTTTCCCCACGCCGGGCGGTCCCCACAAAATAAAAGAAAAAACATGGCCTTTTTCAATGGCAATTCTTAAAGGCTTCCCTTCGCCGACCAAATGTTTCTGGCCCACGAATTCTTCAAGATTTTTAGGCCTGATTTGCGAAGCAAGAGGTTCCATAAACTTTTTAACTAATGTTATTGACAAAGATAATCATTTTGATACCATAATAAGTAATCACTATGAAAAAGACCCTGTTGCGGTTCCGTCCGCATCGGGGGCTTTTTTATTTTACTGCTCTGCCAACCTTTGACTGTTTTTCTTTTTCCTTTTTAAAATTCTATAAGAGATCTCCAGCTGTTCGCTGTATTCCCTGTAGCGTTTCCTGAAGTTCGGGTCATTTAACAAGCTTTTAATATAAGTTTTAAAATTTTTGGTTTGGGATTTTTTCTTATTCATAAATATTATTGTTAAAATTTTACAACTCTGACCACTACTCCGTTCACTGCGTATCCAAAAGCTTCCAGGTCTTCTTGGTGCAAAACTATGGGAGGGACATCCAGCGTTGATTCGGAAATCAGGCGAATCTCTTTTTTCTTGTCGTCTTTATAATATTTTTTAAAATTGGCCGCGCCGTCAATATTTGATAAAACATAATCGCCGTTTTCCGGCCTTTGGTTGCAATTTACAATCACATAATCGCCGCTTTCAATGTTATCGCCGTTGACATCGGCTTTATTCAAAGATTCTCCCACGGCTTTTACAGCAATCAATCCTTGAGGACTGGGTCTTTTAATTACTTTTTGAGAGATTTTTAAATAACCCTGAATGATGTCTTGCGTCAAGGCCAAAGCAGGACCGCAGCTGGCGCAGCCGACAATTGGGATGTTAAACATTTTATCCGTTGTAAAAGCTTCAAGTTTGGCGACTTTTTGGCATTTTTTTTGGCTGTCAAAATAGATCAGCCCT
>CAIMDX010000048.1 GCA_903839905.1 uncultured bacterium | reverse complement strand
CCCTGCAAGTTTTGCAGGATGGATAATAATGGGGCCAGTTGCCATTTTCCAGGCCGCAGAGATCAGATTTCCGCAAGCTTTACCAGAGTTACCAGAGGTCTAACCCGGTAAAATATTTTAAATATGAATTCAAAAGAGATTAGAGAAAAATTTTTAAGATATTTGGAAAAACAAGGCTGCAAAATAGTGCCGTCCGGTTCTTTGGTGCCGGAAAATGATCCGACAACCTTGTTCACCAGTGCGGGCATGCAGCAAATGGTCCCTTATTTATTGGGCGAAAAGCATCCGCTCGGTACGCGTATCGCCAATTCCCAGAAATGTTTTCGAGCCAAAGACATTAAAGAGGTCGGAGACCTTCGCCATAATACTTTTTTTGAAATGCTCGGCGATTGGTCTTTTAACGATTTTTTCAAACAGGAACAATTAATCTGGATTTTTGAATTTTTAACAAAAGAGGTCGGGTTGGATCCGAAGAGGCTTTTTGTGACCGTATTCCGCGGCAGCCCGGAAAATAACATTCCCAAAGACACGGAAACGGCCGATATCTGGAAAAGTCTTTTTAAAAGTGCGGGAGTGGAAGCCAAAGACGCTGATTTTTCCGAAAAGAACGGGATGGGAAAAGATGAAAAGATTTTTTATTACGACGATAATAAAAATTGGTGGTCCAGATCGGGCAGCCCGGAGAATATGCCCATCGGCGAATTAGGCGGGCCAGACTCGGAAATTTTTTGGGACTTCGGCGCAGATCTAAAAATGCATGAAAATTCTTCATGGAAAGGCCAGCCATGCCATGTCAATTGCGATTGCGGCCGTTTTTTTGAAATAGGGAACAATGTTTTTATGCAATATATTAAGGAAAAAGATGGAATAAAAACTTTTTCCAAAAAGAATGTTGATTTCGGGGGAGGATTAGAGCGCATCGCCGCCGCATCCATAGATAGTCCGGATGTTTTTAAGACCGATTTGTTCTTGCCTATTATCAATCAGGTGGAAAAGATGTCTGGAAAAAGATACAACAGCTCTGCCAGCGAAGAAGATAAGGCATTTCGCGTCATTGCCGATCATGCCAGAGCAGCAGTTCTTCTAGTAGCTGATGGAGTGTTTCCTTCCAATAAAGAACGAGGCTACTTTGCCAGAAGGGTTATCCGCCGAGCGTTGGTAAAAGCCCAAAAATTAGGTATAAATGATAATTTTATGGCGCCGATGGCGGAAATAGTTTTTGAGATATTTGAAGGCGTTTATGTTTTTCCGAAAGAAAAGGCGGCAGAAGAGCTTGAGAAAGAAGAAACAAAATTCAGGAAAACATTGGTTGAGGGACTGAAAAAGTTCAATGAACTTATTTTAAGAGAAAAGGAAAAAAGTGGTATCATAAAAGAAGATGGGTTTGTAAAAATTTTAAAAGGAGTTGAATCTTTTTATCTTTATCAATCGTTTGGTTTTCCGAAGGAATTAATTCAAGAGTTGTGCGAAGAAAATGGCATTGAGTTTGATGAAAAAGGTTTTAATGAGGAATTTTTAAAACATCAAGAGCTTTCCCGTACCGCGAGCGCGGGAATGTTCAAAGGGGGACTGGCGGATGCCGGAGAGCAGACGACGCGTTTGCACACGGCAGCCCATTTAATGCTGGCGGCTCTGCGCCAAGTGCTTGGCAGCCATGTAATGCAAAAGGGGTCCAATATCACCGCTGAAAGATTGCGCTTTGATGTCGCACATTCCCAAAAAATTACAGCTGAAGAACTGCAAAAAGTTGAAGATCTGGTCAATGAACAAATATCTAAAAAGATCGCGATTGAAGAAAGCGAAATGAGCTTGGAAGAGGCTAAAAAACAGAACGCTACTGGCGCGTTTGAAAATAAATACGGCGACAGGGTAAAGGTTTATACTATCGGTAATTTTTCCAAAGAAATTTGCGGAGGCCCTCATATTAAAAATACCGGCGAGCTTGGAAAATTTAAGATAATCAAAGAAGAAAGTTCCAGCTCGGGCGTTAGAAGGATTAAGGCTGTCTTAAGCTAAATTATATTTTTTAAAATTAAAACTAATAACCAAGATCCCTATGGCCAAAAAAATCTTTGATATAATCCCTCCAGGAGTTTCTTTTAAAGAAGAAAAACCCCAACAAATAAAATTTTTTGAGAAAAGATCCGATTTTCAATCTCAAATAAAAAAGCCGAAAGAAAAAACTTCTTTTTCTCCGGCAAAATTATTGGTTCCGGTAGCTGTTTTGGCCTTATTTTTCGGAGCCGCTTATTTTTTGATTGAAGCGGACGCAAAAATTGAGATCTGGCCGGAAACTTCTTTGGCCAATCCTTCAGATTATCATGTTTTACTTAAGGCAGGGGTCAATGGTCAGCAAGTTGATTTTGAACAAAATATCATCCCGGCTCTTTTAATCCAAAATACCTTGGATAGCAAGATGGATTTTCCCGCTACCGGCCCGATAGAAAATAAGGCCAAAGCCGCAGGAACTTTAAGGGTCTACAATAAATACGAACCGCCGGCGGCTTTTTCTTTGGTTATTGGTACCCGTTTTCTTTCTTCTCCTCAAGAAAAAACATTTAAATCATTGGAAAAAATTAATTTGCCGGCTGCTACCTATAAAGACGGCAAATTGGTTCCCGGATTCGTAGATATACTAGTTGAAGCCGACCAATCAGGAACTGATTACAACATTGGTGCTTCAGCAACTTTTTCTATTCCTAAATTGGTTGGAACTAATTATTTTTACACGACTTGGGCTGAGAATTTAAAACCCATTACAGGAGGTTCGGATACGGGGGTGAAAACCGTTACAAAAGATGATCTGGATAAAGCTAAGAATCAATTCCTTGAAGAATCTTTTAAAAAAGCTAAAACAGCTTTGGCTTCCAGTATTCAATCAGATTTCACTTTGCTTGACAGCCTGCTTAATCAAGAGGCGAGCGGAGATCTTGTCTTTTCAGCTAAAGAAAAAGATGCGCGCGATACTTTTGAAATTTCCGGCAAGATCGTTTCCAAGGCTTTAGTTTTCAAGCAAAGCGATGTTGATGCTTATGCCGAGAATCTTCTTAAAGCCGCCAATTCTTCCAAAAAAATAGTGCCTAATAGCTTAAAGATTGTTTCTGTTGGCAGATCAATTGATTTTAATCAGCAAACAGCCCAGCTGGATCTGTCGGTTACTGCAAAAACCTATTTGCTGGATGAAGAGCAAAAAATCAAAGATCTTTTAAAAGGGCAGAAGCTGGATTATGCTTTTTCTTTGATTAACAATTCTTCGGGAGTAGAAAAGGCGGACATAACCTTATCTCCTTTCTGGAAAAACAAGCTTCCATCCAATACAGACAAAATAAAGATTAAACTTACCTTTGACGGGGAGTAGGAATTGAAAGGGTCAGCCCCGTAAGAAATGCCAAGTTCCGGGGTATTTATTAAATCGTTGTTCCAGGGTGAATAATAGAATTGTCGTCTGCTTGGGATATGGCATTTCTTACGGCATTGACCAAAATAATGATTTTTGTTACACTAGCTTTGCTTTAAAAACTAATGGAAAATAAAGAAGCAAAAATTAGAAAAGAAGGAGTGGTAGTGGAAAGCTTGCCAAATACTTATTTTCGGGTATCATTAAACGACGATAATTCAATTGTCCTTGCCCATTTGGCCGGAAAGTTGAGGATTAATCGTATTAAAATTTTGCCAGGAGATAAAGTTACAGTGGAGCTAACCCCATACGATAAAACGCGGGGTAGAATAACTTACCGAGGAAGGTAATTTAGGTTTCAATGGCAATAATTCAAAGTTATCAAATAGATAATTTTGGGTTGTCCATTGGGATTTTGATTTTGTGAAAGTAAGACCATCAGTTAAAAAAATATGCAAAGATTGCAAAATTGTCCGGCGCAAAGGATATGTTTATGTAATCTGCAAGAAAAATCCCAAGCACAAACAAAGACAGGGTTAATTTTAATTTAAAATAAAAAAATGGCACGTATTGCAGGAGTTAACCTCCCAGAAAACAAACAAATAGAGATTGCCTTAACCTATATTTACGGAATAGGCCGCGTTTTGAGCAAAAGAATTTTAGAGGAATCCAAAATTCCGGGCAACAAGCTTGCCAAAGACTTGAACCAGCAGGAAGTAGCTACTTTGAAAGATATCGTTGAGAAAAAACACAAAGTTGAAGGAGAGTTAAGAAGATCATTGATGATGAGCATTAAAAGACTGAAAGACATCGGCAGCTACAGAGGCTATCGCCATGTTAAAGGATTAACTTGCAGAGGGCAGACCACCAGGATCAACAGCCGTACTGTCAGAGGAAATGTCAGAAAGACAGTTGGCTCCGGCAGAAAAGGAGCTCCGACTCCGACCTAATTTAAAATCCGTTTTTGTTTAATTTTATTTATATTTAATTCCTATGGGTAAAAAGAAAATAATCGCAACAAATCCTGAACAGCTTATCAAAGAAAAGGAGAATATTGATAAAGCTGTTGCGGCTGAAGCACCAGCAGCGCCTGTTTCGGTTAAATCCCAAGCAGTTAGAGAGGGAAAAATTTGCATTTTCAGCTCTTACAACAATACGATTATTGTTTTGACTGACAGCTTCGGCAATGTTGTGGCTCAAAAGAGCGCAGGAGGGATCGGTTTTAAGGGAACCAAAAAATCAACTCCTTTCGCCGCTTCCAAGGTGGCTGAAGCTTTGGGACAAGCTGCACTGAAAGCAGGAATTAAAAAAGTTTTCATTGATGTCAAAGGGATTGGTTCCGGACGCGAATCCGCTTTAAGATCTATTGCCAACCAAGGTTTTGATATTGCCGGCATTAAAGATAAAACGCCGGTTCCTCATAATGGATGCCGTGCTAAAAAACCAAGAAGATTATAGAATTTAACTATCAACCGACACAATTCCTATGCAAGAATTAAAATGTAAAATTTGTAGAAGATTGGGCTCAAAGCTTTTCCTGAAAGGCGATCGTTGTTATTCCCCAAAATGCGCGATGATCAAAAGGCCATACGCTCCAGGATTGAAAGGCAAAAGAAGAACTTCAGCTCCATCCGAATATGGAAAGCAGCTTCATGAATCCCAGAAAGTGAAGAAGTGGTACAAAATCAGCGAGATTCAATTCGGAAATTATGTAGAAGATGTTTTGACTCATAGAGAAACCGGCCAGAATGTCGCGAATGTTCTTGTCCAGAAATTGGAAAAAAGGCTTGATAATGTTATTTATAGATTGGGTTTTGCCAGCTCTAGATCGCAAGCCAGGCAATTAGTGAACCACGGCCATTTTTTAGTGAATGGCAAGAAGGTTGATAT
>CAIMDX010000047.1 GCA_903839905.1 uncultured bacterium | reverse complement strand
GGCAATAAGAAATGCTACAAGCTACAAGCTAATTCCTACAAGCTATTCAATTATTGCCAATATGTCGTCTTGGGTGGCAATAAGATATTCTTTATTATCTATTTTAATTTCGTTTGGTCCGTATTTGGTGAATAAAACTTTATCTCCGGCCTTAACTTCCATAGGAATAAGAATTCCAGAAGAAGACATTTTTCCCGGCCCGGCGGAAATAACTTTGCCTTGCTCGGGTTTTTCTTTTTCAACCGATTGCGGAAGCAAAATGCCTCCCTTGCTTTTCTCGTCTCCGCGCAAAGGCTCTATCACTATATGGTCTGAAAGCGGTTTTATTTTCATATACTTTCTTGAAACTTGAAACCTAAAACTTGGAACGCCTTGATTCTTCTATCCGGCAAAATTCTATTCCAAAAATCCAGACTTCCAGTTTCAATTATTAAAATTAATTTTTAATATGATATTTTTATATTAGCAGTTGCGACCATAGACTGCTAATCTATAATTTAGCCAATCAGCAGGCTTTGTCAACCCCAGCTAGATTGCAATACTACGGAATGTAAAATAACTTTAATTAATTTTCAAACTACAATTTTCAATTTCCAATAAAATTACAATGTTTCAATGACGATGGCTACCTCGTGGCAAAGATTTGAGGCATTGAAAATTGAAACATTCAATGAAAATTAGAAATTAGAAATTGAAAATTCGCTAGCAAAAGGGTTGACTTTTACCCTCCTTTCGTCTATTATTTAAAGCGTGAAAAGCTTCTTCGGACAAATCATAGGAGGAGTTGCCGGCATCGCTCTCGCCTCTTATTTGGTAAAAGGCGTTCATTATGACGGCAATCTTATCACGCTTTTGCTGATAGGGTTGATTCTAGGAATTTTAAACTTTTTTATAAAACCTGTCTTGGAAGTTATCACCTTCCCTTTGCGGCTTTTAACCTTAAATCTGTTTTCTTTGGTGATCATGATGGGGCTGGTTTGGATCACTGATGTTATCTTCATCCCGCCTTATTTTGAAATAACAGGGATAGGCGCCCTTTTTTGGACAGCCTTAATAGTTTGGATTATGAGCATTGTCTTTGACACCACCCTGGCTAACCTTAATACCTCAAAAAATTAATCATATTATGACAAACAATATTTTATTGGCGATTCAGGCCGTTATCTGCGTCTTAATAATCATTTCTATAGTAATGCAACAAAGAGGAACTGCCTTAGGTTCAGCTTTCGGAGCGGAAGGAGGCGCGTACTCCACCCGCCGGGGCATCCAAAAAAATCTTCTTTGGCTGACCATTGTCCTGGTTATTGCCTTTTTAGGCTTGGCAGTTGTTTTAATCTAGTTTTCATACTTCGTGCCTAGTTTTTTAAAATTTAATCTCCCCAAGCTCCCTTCCAAGCGCCAATGGACGCAATTTTTCAAGTTGCTTGGTCCGAAAGAAAAAAAGTTTTTCTTCTCTTTTTTATTTTTATTTTTAGCTTCTTCTCTTTTTCTTTATCTTGATTTTTATTTTAAAAATACTGTTGCTATCCCTCAAGAAGGCGGGAACATAAAAGAAGGATTCGTCGGCCAGCCGCAATATATCAACCCTTTGCTGTCTTTCCCTTCGGAAATAGACAAGTCCATAGCAGAGCTGCTCTTCTCAGGATTGATGACTTATGGCCAAAACGGCGAAATTGTTCCGGACTTGATCAAAAATTACGAATTTAAAGACGATGGAAAAACATTAGAATTTTCTATCAGGGAAGATGCAAAATGGCAGGACGGAAAACCCTTAACCATGGATGATGTGGTCTTTACTATCAATCTAGCTCAAGATTCAAGATACTTAAGCCCTCTCCGCCCAAATTGGCAAGAGATAACTGTTGAGAAAATTTCAGAAGACGATGGCCGTTTAAAATTGAAACAGCCGTACAGCGGCCTTTTAGAAAATTTAGCTACTTTAAAAATTCTCCCAAAACATATTTGGGAAAACATCCCGTCTGAAAATTTTACTTTGGTTCCTGATTTGAATATTTTCAACCCTATCGGTTCCGGACCGTTCAAGATCAAGCAAGTCAAGCAGAACAAAGACAAATTAATTGAATCTATTACTCTGACGAGAAACAGTTATTATTCCGGCAAAAAAGTTTATCTGGACGAAGTTACTTTTGTTTTCTTTTCAAAAAAAGAAGACCTGATTAATGCTTTAAAACACAAACAAATTCAATCCGCTCTGCTGGAAGACTACAAAGACTACGACTCAAAAACTTTTAAAAGCTTTGAATTAACGGAATTACAGCCTCCAAACTATTTTGCCGTATTCTTTAACCTCCAAAAGAAAATATTCTCCGAAAAAGATGTTCGCGAAGCTTTTACCATGGCGACCGACCGGAACGATATCATCCAAAACACCCTTGAAAGCAAGGCAATCGCCGTGAACTCCCCTATCTTGCCAGCCTACTTTGGATTCAATTCCTCAACATCTGTCTATCCATTTGATATAGAAAAAGCCAAAGAATTATTGGCCAGCCAAGACTTCGTTGCTAAAGACGGACAAACAATAAAAACTGTGGAGAAACTTCCAAAATTCCAATTCACGAAAGACCTAGTTTCCGGCAGCAAAGGAACAGAAGTGGAGAAACTTCAAGAATGCCTAGCCAAATATCCTGATGTCTATCCGGAAGGAACAGTCACAGGAGAATTCGGAGACAAGACCAAAGCGGCCGTGATCAAATTCCAAGAAAAATACACTTCTGAAATATTAGCTCCTTCCAAATTAACAAAAGGAAACGGCAAAGTCCTGGCCGGCACGCGAGAGAAGCTGAATCAATTATGCTACCCATCTCCGACCGAAGAAACGACCCTTTCTTTTTCCCTAGCTACGGTTGATAATCAAAACTTGGTAAAAATAGCTGAAACCCTAAAAACCCAATGGGAAAAGATCGGAGCAAAAGTGGAAATAAAAGTACTGAATGCGGAAGAAATTAATAAAGCCATCAGAGAAAGGGACTTTGACGCTTTACTTTTTGGAGAAACTTTATCAAGTATTCCTGATCCCCTTCCTTTCTGGCATTCGGGCCAGATTATAAACCCCGGCTTGAACTTATCGGGATACGAAAACAAAAAAGCTGATGAATTTTTAGTACAGGCGCGAAAATATTACGATCCAAAAGACCCGAGCAGACAAAAAGCCCTGGAACAATTTCAAGATATCGTGATCCAAGACGCTCCTGCTGTTTTTCTCTGCAATCAAGATTATTTTTACCTAACCGACCAATCAATCAAAGGAATAGGAATCAAAAAAATAGTTGAATCATCCAAGAGATTTTCCGATCTGCCAAACTGGTACATCAAAACCCAAAGACAATGGAAAAAATAAGACAGTTAAACAAAAAATTATGGAAGATCAAAAGATTGAAAAATTAGATCATTACGCTATAAAAACATTGGAAGGATTGCCTAAATGGAAATATCCGGAATTTAAGATAGAAAAAAGCGGCAAGAATATTTTTATGGGCAGCGGCGATGCTGCTAATACTGGAAAAATATTCGCGCAGGTTCTTGGCGGGCATGCTTTAAATATCTGCGATTATCAAATGTTTTTTGAAAATATGCCGTGCCCGGATTCAAATATTTATATCATCTGCGCTTCGGGCGGAAAAGACGGAACCAAAATGGCCCAATGGCTAACAGGAAAAGGCTGGCAGCCCAAACTGATAACTTCAAATCCGGAGCCGCCTATGGGAAAATTTTTAAGGCCGGAAGATATTTTTGTATTTCCAGCAAATAACGAGCCGCCAACTTACAATGTAAGCACTTACGCATCAATGATTTACTGGCTTTTGAAAGAAAACCTGCAAGAGATAAGCGATAAAATTAAAAACTTAGAAATACCGGATTTAAGAAAATATAAGTTTATTTTCTTCATGGTCCAGGATAAATATGAAGCTATTGGAAAAATGGCAACTAGAAAAGTCTCTGAAACGCTGGCAGGAATAGGCGCTAACGGTTGCGGTTATTCCAACGCAGTGCACGGAATGCTGATCCAGCCGAACGAAAACCGCCTGATATTCTGTATGAATTGCAAATATGACGGCCCAGATGATGCTTACGAACTGAATATTGATTCTCATTTAGGGTTGCTTCTTTGCCTTCATTATATCATCGGCAAAAATCAAACCGAGCAGGATTCAAAAAACATATTGCAGAATTATTTTGAAAATGCTAAAAAGCAAGGCTGGGAATTCAACAAGGTTTGGTAAAAGGAACTGATATTACTTCAATAAAGGGCCGTGAAGGTGAGTTGGGCCAATTTTCGTTCCAATAGCGGATTTTATCCTCACAGCTCAACGAAAATTGGCGAAGCTCGCCTTCGCGAAGCTACAGCGGACTTCGTCACGCCGTAGCTTCGCTTCGGCGAAGCGAAGGCGGATGTGGTGGAATTGGCAGACACGCAAGCTTCAGGAGCTTGTGAGAGCAATCTCTTGTGGGTTCAACTCCCACCATCCGCACAACTTATTTATTTTTTAAAAACTTTTAAAAACAGTCTGCGAACGATTCCCTCTTCTTTCGCAAGCTCTGTCGTTTTTGGCTTTTTAAAAAAGCTTTGAATAAGCAACGAAAAAATACTAATTAAATATTAAAAAATAATTTGGCTTGCAATCAGCCGAGATCACTCTTAAATCTTGGAAAGAAAGTAAGCTTAAAAAAAATAATTATGGAAAACCAAGCTATAAACAGTCCGGTCTCTGAAAAACCGGTAAGAAAACAATTCCAGCCAAAAAGACGGGAGTTTCAGCCAAGAAGGCGGGAATTCCAACAGACAAAGAATTTTAAACCAGAACAAAAAGAAAAATTAAGAATCATCCCTTTGGGAGGGCTCGGTGAAGTCGGCCGCAATATGATGATTTTGGAATACGGCAATTCGGCTTTGATTATGGATATGGGCTTTAGGATGCCAGAAGAAGATATGCCGGGAGTAGACTATATCATTCCCAATATTTCTTATTTGCAAAACTATAAAAAAAATATCTTGGGAGTGCTCTTCACTCATGGCCACTATGACCACATCGGCGCCATTCCCTACCTGATCTACCGCTTCCCCTTCTACAAATTCCCTTTCTTCGCTTCGGAACTGACCAAAGCCATCATCCAAAAAAGACAGGAAGAATTTCCAAGCCAGCCAAAGCTGGACATTGAAACAATAAAAGACGGATCCAAAATAAAACTTGGGCCGTTTAAAGTGGAATTTTTCCGCCAAAATCACAATATACCGGATAATATGGGTATTTTTATCAATACTCCTATTGGTAATATTATTAACACTTCGGATTTCAAATTTGACCAGCATCCGGTCAACGAACCGGCAACCGATTTTACAAGACTGAAAGAAATCGCCAGTCGCGGCATTTTATTGCTGATGTCTGATTCAACCGGAGCCGAAGAAGAGGGCCATTCCCTTTCAGAAGAAAGCATTTTTGATAATTTAGAAAAAATATTCCAGCAATCCCGCGGCCGGATTATTGCCGCAACCTTCTCTTCACTCTTGAATCGCATCCAGCATTTGATCTACCTTTCAGAAAAATACCACCGGAAAGTTTTAACGATCGGCCGCAGTATGAAATTCAATATTGAAGTATCTAAACGCTTAGGATATCTTAAAGCCGAAAAAGAAACTCTAATTAAAAAACCCAGCCAGGTTAACCAATTACCTGATTCGCAAGTGACTGTTATCTGCACCGGCGCCCAAGGAGAAGAAAGAGCCGGCTTAATGAAGATCGCCACCAAAGAACACCCTTTCATCGCAATCAAACCGAACGATACCATTATTTTTTCATCTTCGGTTATTCCAGGAAATGAAAGAACCGTCCAAATGCTAAAAGACGATTTACTAAGACAAGGCGCCGAAGTGTTCCATTATAAAATGATGGATATCCACGCCGGCGGACACGCTCAAAAAGATGAATTGAAGCAAATGATAGAAATAATGAAACCGAAATTTTTCTTGCCGATCCACGGCCAATATTCAATGCTTGCTTCCAATAAAAAAATTGCTGAAAGCTGCGGCATTCCGCCTCAAAATATTCCGCTAATTGAAAACGGACAAATTATCAGCTTGAACCAAAACTCCATTTCCATTGAAAAAGAAGAGACCCCCTCCAATTACATTATGGTTGACGGTTTGGGCATCGGAGATGTTGAAGAGGTTGTTTTAAGAGATAGGCAAATGCTCTCTGTTGACGGTATCTTTGTCATAATAGCGGTGATAGACAGGAAGACCGGAAAAGTGCAAGGATCTCCAGACATTATTTCCCGCGGCTTCGTTTATCTAAAAGAGTCAAAGGAGCTATTGCATCAAACCCGCCGCAAAATCATTGAAACAGTGGAAAAAGCCACAGCCTCGGGAAGCGTTGTTAATTGGACTTATATTAAAGATAATTTACGCAACGACCTGGGAGACTTCTTATTCCAAAAGACCCAAAGAAGACCGATGGTGCTACCGGTGATTATTGAAGTGTAATTCTCAACGATTAAACTAAAATCCGCGGATAATAACGCGGATTTTAGCTATAATTTAAAATGTAAATATCCTGCCTACCGGCAGGTAGGCAAAAATTAAAATGACAAACAGTTTATGAAGCCCCAATGACCAAATCCCAAGGCCCAATCAAGCCCCAAATCCCAATGACTAAATCGTTCGTTTTGGGATTTTGGTTGTTGGAATTTGGTTGGGCATTGGACATTGGGATTTAGGGCTTAAATTCAACTATTTTAATTTTTACATTACCGTAGCCCCAACTGCTGGTAGACTTGCTCGTTTATCGGAAGTCCTACTTTTTGAAAAATGCCCAACGCCTCCTTCTCAATAGCCTTGAGGTTCTCTTCCGTGTCCCCTTCAAAACGGCACTTGATGATCGGTGTTGTATTGGAGGCTCGGGCCAGCGCCCAGCCGTGCTCAAAATTGATCCTGGCTCCATCTATATCTATAAAATTATAATCATTATCCTTTAAATATTTTTGAAGATTTTGGATAATTTTGAATTTTTCATCGTCGCTGGAATCAAGGAAAATTTCCGGGCTGGCGAAATAACGAGGCAATGAATCTACATAATCGGCAAAATCTTCGTGTTGCGAAGCGGCTTGGGCAAATTCCAACGACGCAAAAACAGCATCATCGCAAAGATAATAGTCTAATGGGAATAAAAAGTGAAAAGTAATTTCCCCTCCGAAAACCGCTCCGGTTTCAAGAATTTTATCTATCACGGCGTTATGATGAGAAATTGAAAAATAAGTTTTAGCGCCTTGTTTTTCCATTTCATCTATAAATGCTTTAGAAACGCGCATACAATGAACAACCGGGCCGACTTTCTTTTTCAAGGCTTGATTGCCTAATATCAATAAAGAAAGGTCTCCGTCAACCGCCCGTCCGCGATTATCAATGATCGCCACACGATCGCCGTCGCTATCATACATAAAACCAAGATCAGCGCCTTTGGCTAAAACCGCTTCCTCTATCGCTTTACGGTTTTCGGCTACATAAGGATCGGGCAAATGGTTTGGAAAAGTTCCGTCAAAGTCAGCGAATAAGGTTTCCACTTCGCAGCCCAAAGCTTTGAAAACTCTTTCAGGCAAATAACCGCAGGCACCATTGCCGGAATCAAGAATAATTTTTAAAGGCTTGGCCAGTTTAACCTTGCTGGAAACATAATCAATATATTCCTGGGCAGGATTAAAATCCAATAATTTACCCTGATGAATTCCGTTCTGGCTCTTTACTCCTCCCCTAATAACAAGATCTTTGATATCCAAAAGATCTTTACCTATCAAATCTTGAGCCTGCAAGCTTCCAGGCTTGCGCATATTAAGAGTAAGCCCGTTGTATTCTTTCGGATTATGGGATCCGCTGATCATCATCCCGCCGCCAAAACCGTAATGCATTATGGAAAAATAAAATAAAGGGTCCGGAGCAATACCCAAATTCATCACTTCTCGACCCTCTTCCAAAAAAGCCTTTATGGCGCTATCGGCCAGATACGGAGAGCTTAAACGCGAATCTCTCGCTAATACTATTTTCTGAGCGTAAGGATGCAAAAAACAAAAAGCTTTGGCAATCTCATAGACAGCCTCCTCGTTAAGCTCCGATGGATAAATTCCTCTTATATCGTATGATCTAAAAATATTTTGATTGATTTTCATAGTAAAAATATTATACCATAGAAAACTTTTCAATTTAAAGACCGCTTATCTCAATCGGCTTGCAAGGGTCTAACCCTTGCAAGTTAATGTCTTCCAAGGACTAGACTCTTTCCAGATTGACTAATAGAGCTAAGATTGTTATAATAATTTTGCTTTTAAACCCCAAAAAATGGCCTATTTTTCGGGGTAAAACCGCTAAAAAAGCTTCAATTTTAGAGGTTTTTCCGATTAAAGGCAAATGATCTATAAATAAAGGATAATTACCTTTTGCAAAGGCGGCGAAGGAACAAAAACAATGGAATATTACGATATTAATTTTTTAATTTTAACAAGCCTGGACAAAGGCCAGCTTGATTCAACGGTTGCTTGGCTGGATTCAAAATTCAGCGTTGCGGCCGATTCCGCGGAAAGAAAGGTTCAGCGCAGAAAATTGGCTTATCCCATCAAAAAAGAAATAGAAGCCTGGCATTACCAGTTAAGGTTTGTTGCTCCGGCGGATATAAGTCCCAAATTTTTTGAAGAATTTAGAAAAGAGCTAAAAGAAAGAAAAGAAATTATAAGGTCTATGATTGTGAAAAAAAGAGACGAACCGCCGGCTAAAGAAAAAAGGGTCCGCTTAATGGAAACCGAAAATGCCGAAAATAATGAATCTCCTGCCATTGCTCCTGAAG
>CAIMDX010000046.1 GCA_903839905.1 uncultured bacterium | reverse complement strand
TTATTCTTTTCCTGTCGTCCAGATATTGCCCCTCCAATTTCTCGCTCCAACCGCCGGTACCTTTAAGCGCGACCACCGGAATATTGGCTTGATAAGCGATTGCAATCTCCGTAAGAGTGCCCGAACCGCCGTTAACCGTTATAATCGCATCGCAGCTAAGTACAAGAGCCAGCTCTCTGCCGCCACCTCTTTCAAGCCCGGTCGCAATCACCGCGTCCACATTTTTTTTCTCAAAAACATTCAGTCCTTTTCCGTAAGTAATCCCTATTGTAAAACCTCCGGCTTTTTTCGCTCCTCGGCAAGCAGCCGTAGAAAGGGAGTCGTAATCTTTTTCCGCGCCGAAAAGCAAAACAGCTCCATTTTTAGCGACCCAATAGCCTATTTCTTCAGCCAATTTTTCAATCTGCTTGGAGTATTTGAGATCAACGACCGACCCCATCACCCCTATTTGTATTTTTCGCGATTGCTTTGCCATAAAAAATATCGCTTTTGGTTACTTAATGGTTAAAATCGTAACGAAAAAATTATGCCCTGTCAAATAAAAGAACTCTTTAAATATTTGGAACAAAAACCGCGGAAAAGCCGCGGCTGAATCAATGATCAAAAAATAAGGGAAGGGTTAAGAAGAACGGATGGACCGAACTCTTAACCCTTATCCAAAGAACTATGGGGAGGGGCAATACGATATCAGGCACAAAATTATGCCTATACAGCAGCCAACACTTGGCAAGAGCAGATCCCACTTTTTGCGGTTTAAGCCATCTAAAGCCATTTCTCTGAATATGCCATAAAGGTAATTGGAATGCTGCTTCGCTGTTATAAACTCGTTGCCTCTCCAAATCAATACTATTCCGCATATTATTGAAAATATGACAGGTGCTTCCGAGCCAATGAACAATTGCATTTTTTCTCCTCCAATCAACGGATTTTATTCCGTTATGCCCAAGAAATGAGCACTGCTAGATATTATTACTTCCATAAAAAAAGTCAATATCCTAAAAATCCACTTATATTTTTCATAACCAAAACTCCGCCGAAGGCGGGCCGGGCGATTTTTTTGCACTTAGTCGTGATATGTGGACCTTATCGGATTCGAACCGGTGACCTCCTCATTGCAAATGAGGCGCTCTACCAACTGAGCTAAAGGCCCATGACGAGTAAATGAGTTGATGAGTATTGAGTCATGAGGAATGAGCAGACGACGATTCTCCTCAACTCATTACTCATTTGCTCATTACTAGTGTGTGGGCGCGGAAGGAGTCGGACCTTCCACCTCTTCTTTATCAGAGAAGCGTTCTACCGCTGAACTACGCGCCCAATAGCTTAAATAACTTTTTTACTATACTATATTTTTTAAAAAAATCAAAGGTTTTCAAAAAGAAAAAAGGAGAGAATTAATCCTCTCCTTTTTTTATTATACTCCCTTTCGGGATATACAATTTTTTATATCCCCAAAAAACATCTTCAATCATATATCCTGGCTCCCCCTCCGCAATATACACTATATCTATGCCGTCAGTTTTTCCTTCTCTTCTTATGACACGACCGTTCTCTTGTATATAATATATGTAATATTCTTCTAGCTCGTAAGAGCCTAAATCCATGGCAATGTCTCCACTGACCGTTATATTTCCTACTACAGGTTCAACTTGTCCATCGGCCAACGATATACCAAGGCCCGAACTATTAAACTCCTTTTCGGTAATAACTTCCAGATAAGTTCCTTTTTCTATCAAAGCAAGCTCCGACCTTACATCATAAGAGCCTGTTGGTGCCAAAGAAGCTATCAAGATTACAAGGAAAATGAAAAAGAAAAGGGGAATAAAGATCTTTGTTAGACATTCCATATTTTTGTTTATGTTAAATAGCTACAACCTTTGTCCTCGGTTATTTTTCAAGAAGACTATTTTTTATTAACATAAAAAAGAAAATTTGTCAAAAAAACGAGCTCTCGCTCGCTTGAATATATTTGAACCGTACAATAAAGTTTATGATTCCTTGGAGTTGCCTCGTTATTATAAACTGATCTCCCTTTTTGGTACAGAGATCAACACCCTAGAGTTAAAACCCAAATTTAAGACTTCAACTCCAGTCGATACTTTGAAAAAATAATTGATCCACGAGCAGCTTCCGCTACCCGTGCCTTGTTACGACTTCTTCCCTCTTATTGAACTTAGCTTTAATCCCACTTGTGTGAGACTTTCAGCTATTTCCAACTCGCTTGAAGTGACGGGCGGTGAGTACAAGACCTAGGAACGTATTCACCGTGGCGTGGCTGATCCACGGTTACTAGCGATTCCAGCTTCATGAGGTCGGGTTTCAGACCTCAATCGGAACTAGGGAGTCGTTTGATGGGATTAGCTCCGGGTTACCCCTTGGCGACCCTTTGTCGACTCCATTGTATCACGTGTGCAGCCCAAGACATCAAAGGGCCATGCTGATTTGGCGTCATCCTCACCTTCCTCCCCGCTCTTTCCCCCCGAAATTTAATTTCCGGAAGAAGGAGCGGGGCAGTCTCCTGTGACAAATCGAACACAGGATAAGGGTTGCGCAGGTTACCCCATTTAAGGGAGCAACTCAAGCCACCTGCTGACGACAACCATGCAGCACCTGCCTACCTGTCCTTGTGAGAAGTCTTCCTTTCAGAAGATTGTCAAGTAGGTTTCAAGTCTTGGTAAGGTTCTACGCTTGTCGTCGAATTAAGCCACGTGATCCACCGCTTGTGTAGGTCCCCGTCTATTCCTTTGAGTTTTAGCCTTGCGGCCGTACTTCCCAGGCGGAACACTTAACGCGTAAGCTTCGCCACTGCAAGGGTCGACACTTGCAATAGCTAGTGTTCATTGTTTAGGGTGTGGACTACAAGGGTATCTAATCCTTTTTGATTCCCACACTTTCGTCCCTCAGCGTCAGGATCGCCCCAGTTGATTGCCTTCGCATTTGGTATTCCACTTGATATCAACGGATTTCACCCCTCCACCAAGTGTTCTATCAACCTCTAACGTCCTCTATTCTGCCAGTTTTTTCTGCAGCTCTCAGGTTGAGCCCGAGAGATTTAACAGAAAACTTAACAGAACGCCTACGGACCCTTTACGCCCAATAAATCCGGATAACGCTCGGGGCACTCGTATTACCGCTACTGCTGGCACGAGTTTAGTCACCCCTTATTCTTAAGGTACTCTCATCCCGAAGGATTGCTCCCTTAAAAAAGTTTTTTACATTCCGAAGAACTTCTTCAAACACGCGGCGTCGCTGGATCAGGGTTTCCCCCATTGTCCAATATTCTCGACTGCTGCCTCCCGTAGGAGTAGGGCCCGTGTCTCAGTGCCCTTGTTGGCGGACAAGCTCTTACTCCGCCTACCTGTCATAGCCTTGGTGAGCCATTACCTCACCAACTAGCTGATAGGACGCAGACTGCTTCCTAAGCGCCTTGCGGCTTTAATCGCTTTAAGGGCGATACCATCGGATATTACCCCATCTTTCGATGGGCTATCTCCGTCTTAGGAGTACATATCTACGCGTTACTAACCCGTCTGCCGCTGCGTCTACAATTGATGTAATCACATATAGACACCGCTCGACTTGCATGCCTTATCCACGCCGCCAGCGTTCATCCTGAGCTAGGATCAAACTCTCAAAAAAATAACGAGACAACTCTAAAAAATCATTTATAAACTTAATTTATTGTACTTTACGGTTCGTAGTAGTTAAATTATTAACTACTTTATTATTCAGTTTTAAACCTGCTTTCCATTATGGCTTTGCTTGCCGTGCAGAAAGAAAAAATCAGGTGGCCCTGATCTTAAATCTTTGCCTCAGCGCGCTTTCTTTGTTCAGATTACAACAATGATATTTTCGTTGTTTTCTTGGCCATATTTTTTAGATGTACTATTATTTATTACTCTTTTATTTTTTCTCTGTCAAGAGTTTTTTAAAGGCCTATTTAAGCCCCTTGAGCATACAAGAAAAACCAATAAAAAAGCTTGTAATTTCCGTCTTTTTGGAGCCTCCTATTAGAATCGGACTAACATCTACTGTTTACAAAACAGTTGCTCTGCCATTGAGCTAAGGAGGCAAAATACTTTTCTGTTTTTGACGCTCAAAGCGCTCACTCAAACAGTTGCTCCCTGCTTGCCGGCAAGTAAGTTAAGAGCTTCGGCGGGCGAAACCCTCCTTCGCCCCGCACGCTTGCGGGGCTATGGCGGGCAAAGAAAGAAAATTAGCCTTGCTTTGGCTAATCATTTTCTTAAGGCCGTGAAAAATTATTTCTTCTTTGATTTTTTGACAGAACTTTTACGCTTAGCAGCCGCAGAAACTGATGTTTTTATTTCTTGCCAATAGTTATCGCTCTTTTTGTTCTCTATTGGATCCTTGGATGCGCTGGAAATGTTTTTTTTCGCCTGTTCTTTTCTCTCAGGGAAAATTTGAAAAAAATTATTTTTCTTCTCAACTCTTTTATGTAAGATATGTATCAAATCGGTGGCTTTATTATCAGCCTTTAAAGATAAAACTCTGACTTTTGAAAGAATCTTTTGTAAAAATATTTCCGGCTTGGTCCCTTTAAAAGGATTAACCTCTTGAATTTTTTTCTTCAGCTTCAAAAAATGACCTTTCATGGATTTGTCGGAAGCATCCAACGCAACCAGCGCGGGTATTTTTCTCACGATCATTATAGCTAGCCCTATAAGACTAGCTACAAGAAATATTTGAGCTGCTAGAATTTGAAAGTTCATAACGAACAAACTTTTTTGGCAAAATATTCTCTCCCAGTTTAGCAATATATTCGCTAACCAGGTCTTTAACGGTTTTGCTGGGATCTTTTACCCAAGGCTGGGACAAAAGAACTCTCTCTTGTTTGTACTTGCCTATTTTGCCTTCAATAATATTATTGATAATGTTAGCCGGTTTATTGGAATCTTTAAATTGCTCCAAGGCAGCTTCTTTTTCTTTATTCAAAATTTCTTCGGGAATATCTTTCTCGCTGGCATAAATAGGATTTCCCGCGGCAATCTGCAAACAAAGTTCATGGGCTAAAACTAAAAAGTCAGCCGAACGGGCAACGAAATCGGTTTCGCAACGGATATCCAAAAGAACTCCAACTTGGCTTCCGGGATGGATATAGCTGGCGATGATGCCGGCATTGGCAGCGCGATCGCTTTTTTTCTGGGCGATACTCTGGCCTCTAGCCTTTAAAATTTCTTTGGCTTTTTCAAAATCGCCTTGAGCTTGTTCCAAGGCTTTTTTACACTCGGTAACAGAGATGTCGGTCTCTTCTCTTAATTGCTTGATTTGATCAATAGTTACCATGCTTTAAAATATCTAATCTTAGTTATAATTCCTCATAATATCGGTTTTCTCCGCCAGATGGCTCCGCCAAACGGCGGACCGAAAATTATTTTTTTTCTTCTTGAGTTTTCAGGCCAGGTCTTACTTCCAGAACAGCTTCTTTGATCTTACCTAAAATATATTTAACTGAAGAAACAGCATCGTCGTTGGCCGGAATCGGATAGTCAGCCAATGTAGGGTTGACATTAGTATCAGCAAGAGCGATTACTTTAATTCCTTTATCGCGAGCTTCTTTAATGGCTATTGCGTCTTTTTTCATATCCAAGGCGAACAAAGCTTCCGGCAATCTTTCCATCTCTTTGATGCCTCCAAATTTCATTTTCAATCTGGCGATTTCTTTATTCATCATTGATCTCTCTTTTTTGGTGTAATTTTTCTCAAAATCAGCTTCTTTAGTTTTAGCTTCCAAATCTTTAAAATATTGGATCCTTTTTCTGATCTCCTCAAAATTAGTAAAGGTCCCTCCAATCCATCTTTCTTTGACATAAGGAAGCCCGCAATCTATGGCGGTTTCTTCCAGCATATCGCGCAAATGAATTTTCGTGCCAACCATCAAAACGGTTTTGCCGTCCATTACTATTTTGCGGATAAGATTGATAGCTTCTTTTAAAGCCTGGGCCGATTTTTCCAAATCAATAAAGTGAACGGAGTCTTTCACCTTTAAAATATAGGGCTGCATTTTTGGGTGGAGACGGGAAGTCTTGTGGCCAAAATTAACGCCGGCTTGCGACATTTCATCAATTGATATTTGAAAATCTTTTATATCCATATCTGTTTGTTTTGTTTCTATAGCCATAATGCGTGTGATTATAGCAAAAGTCAAAATAAAAATCAATAAGCCAGGATTAAATCATTTAAAATATAGCCGAAAGGGTTTCCAATGCATAGTTAAATTTTATGATCTAACGCAAATCCTTGCAATTTTGGGTAAATTTGCTAATATTAGCAATTGTAAATTGATAAATTACCTATTATGAAAAAAGACATCCACCCAACTTATTATCCCAATGCTCATATCCGCTGTTCCTGCGGACAAGATTTTGTTTTGGGTTCAACCAAAGAATTCACCGAGGTTGAAACTTGTTCAAAATGCCATCCTTTCTTTACCGGCGAGCGCAGAGCCACCGCTAAATTAGGCCAAGTCCAGAAATTCCAGGACAGAATGGTAAAAAAAACAGCAAAAAAGTAAGCCGCTTCGCCAGCGTGTTATATTGGCGAAGCGCCCCTTCGCTATCGCTACGGGGGAGCTTGTTTTATCCTTCGCTTCGCTCCGGGCTGGCATTCGCCAGATAAAATAAACCGCTTCGTTGCGAATCTGATTAATAAATTATTTTATGCAAGAAGGAGCAAAAGCAATTAGCGCTATTATTTTGGAAATCAGAGCCGGCGTCGGAGGAGACGAAGCGGCTCTTTTTGCTTCCGATCTTTTAAGAATGTACACCCGCTACTCCCAAAATCAAGGATGGGGCGTTACCATCTTGCATTCCAGCCCTACAGAATTGGGAGGCATAAAAGAAATTATTCTGGAGATAAAAGGTCCGGACGCCTATAACAGTTTAAGATACGAAGGCGGCGTTCATCGCATCCAAAGAATCCCAAAAACCGAAAAAGCCGGAAGAGTCCACACTTCTACTGCCACTGTGGCGGTTATGGCCAAACCTGACGCAACTCAAATGAATATCAGGCCTCAAGATATAAGAACCGATTATTGCAAAGCTTCCGGCCCGGGCGGACAATATGTGAACAAAAGAATGTCGGCTGTTAGATTGACCCATATCCCTACCGGATTAGCAGTGTTCTCTCAAACCGAACGAAGCCTCGCCCAAAATAAAGAAAGCGCTATGAGCCTTTTGCAGGCCAGACTGCTGGAAAGACAAGAACGGGAAGCAAGCGCTAAATTCGGAGACGCCCGCAATGTCCAGATCGGCACGGCCTCACGCGAAGAAAAAATCAAAACATATAATTTCCCGCAAGACCGCATTACCGACCATCGCATCAATAAAAACTTCCACGGCATTGAAAAGATAATGGACGGCAAAATGGAAAAAATAGTGGAAACGATGAAGAAATCCAATCTATAATATTGATTCTAAACAAAAAAACCGCCAACAAGCGGATTTTTGTTTGGTTATTTTCTAATTAAATCCAAATATCAAAATCCAAATGCCAAATCAAGTCCAAAATCAAAAATCCAAATCTCCGCGTTATTTAGTCATTTGGATTTTTGATTTGATTTGACATTTGAGCTTTGGATTTTGAAATTAAACGGCTACTGGCCTGCTTCCTCTAATAGGTCTATCTCTTTCTGGAAGTTAGCGGCCATGTTCAGGACCGAACGGCCATAAAATTCTTCGTTTTTGGTCCAAGTTGCGCCGGAAAAATATTTCATGGCGGCCGTGAATTCACTTTTCCCCCCGCCTAGGCTCTTCAGATATAAACCCGATGCCAAAAAAGCGTCTTTAATATCCCAAGGATCAGCCGCTTTTACTGTAACCGCCTCAACCTGCGATTCTATGAAAGCCCAAGTGCTTGGGATAAATTGCGCCGGACCCATTGCCCCGCCGTATCCGCCAACGCTGGCTATAGGGCAGGAAACTAATGTTTTGGTAGGTTCGCGTCCGACATCCTTGCAAATTTGAAGAAAATAAGGAATATCCCTGGTCGGATGCATTACTTTATTGAGGCTTTGCCCGTTGGAACGAGCCCCAGCGCCATTAGTAAAATTAGTCACATAACATTGTCCGACATTTTTTCCGATAGAAGTTTCCTGGTTTAAAATGCCTAATAAAAACGCGGCACGCAAACCGGTAATCCCTTGGACATATTTGGCAATCTGATAAGCCTCTCCGAAAGTGGGAGCATTGGAAACTCCAGCCAACTCAAAAATCCTGGCCCTAATCTCGGCAGCTCTCTTGGCTAGGTCCTGTTGCTCCTTAAGCTGTTGGTTATATTGGGCTTCGGTCAATCCTAAATAATATTCTTTGTCTTTTTTGGTTTGCGTATTCTGCTGTTTTTGTATCTCTCTGACCGCCACTGTATTTTTCAACTCTTCGGTTTTATCTTCCAAGGAAGATTTCTGCGTTTCAAGATATTCTTTCATATCTTGTATTTGGGTTAAAAGATCATGGTTCTTAGTGCTTAAATTTTCCAGATAAACTAAATTGTCGTAAAAATCAGAAAGATTATCATTTGCCATGATTATTTCCAAATCTGACTTCTGGTCTTCTTCATAAGCCGCCTGTAAGACCATGGCAATTTTTCCTTTTTGGCTTTCAATATCGTTGGAGGTTTTATCTATAGATTCATTAGTGTCCCCTATTTGAAAATTCAAATTCTTAATGGCCAGATTGGATTGGTTTATCTGATATCCCAGGTCTTTGACTTTCTTGTCCAAACCGCTAATTTGATTGTTTAAAGTCTTTTTCTCTTGAGCGGTTTGGGCCACTTCTTTTTCTACTTGCACTTTCTTTTCTTCAAAATAGCTTTGGCAATCTTCAAGAATTTTCTTGCACTCATCTTTCTCAACCTTACTGCATTCAGCCTCTATCTGGCTGTCGTCATTGCAAACATTATCTAAATTCAAACTTGTCTGCTGCGCAAAAACAAAAATGGCTGGTAATAAAAAACCAGTCATTGTTGCTAGGGCTAAAAGCCTCAAATTTATTTTTTTGGCGTTTAAAAAAAACATTTTTACTTGGAACTGCCTTCCTCCGAATCGCCTTCTTCTTTCTTTTTCTTCTCTACTTTCTCAATTGAATCCAATCCTTCTTCAGCCATCGGTTTAGCCAATTCTTCTTCTACTTTCTCCGGTTCCATCACTTTAACAACGGTTTCTTCAAGACTATCCATCACTTTAACATTTTTCGGCAAAATAAGATCTTTGACTAAAATAGAATCTTCAAAGGTATTCAAACTGCTGATATCAACTTTAATATTGTGAGGCAAATCTTGGGGAAGAGATTTAATTTTTAATTCTTGCATATTTTTAAGCAATGTTCCTCCTAGCTGCAAAGCTGGCGCGTTGCCAACGAATTCCAACGGGATGGAAGCCTCAAGTTCTTTGCTCAAATTCGGCTGGTAAAAATCAATATGGATAGGGTCGGAAGAAATCGGGCCATAACCAACATTTTTAATCAAGACCGCATATTCTGATCCTTCGGCTTTCAGCTCTATCATCGTGTTTTCTCCTGCTTCCTTAAGAACCTTTTTAAATTCTTTTAGGTTGACTTCCAACAAGGCATTTTTAATCTCCGGACCATACAAAATAGCTGGAATAATTCCGGTTTTTTTCAGGCTCTTAGTCTTCTTGCCCTGGATCTTTCGTATTTTTGCTTCAAGTGAAATCATAAAGTTTATACTGAATTTATAATCTGGTCCTTAAACGAAACAGGATTAATCAATCTTGAATTCGTTGGAATAAAAGGTTTTATCTGCCTTAAACGGATCACCTGCGTTGCAGCCGATACAAGCAGGCAAAGCTAAACGATGGAAATCTGATTCTAAAAAGTCCCTCCACTGGCTAAGTTCAATGCCTCGGCCTATTGTTCCAAAAAAATCAACGCAATCAGTCGCTACATTTTGCTCTTCGCATTTAGCTAACGGATAATCTTTCCATACCCCGTCTTTTTTCTGAATATAGTAAGGATAGCAAGAAGAAAAGCAAATTTTTATCGGCGTATAACTTTTAATATTAAGCCTTAACAAGCTTTCATCTTTCGCATATTCTGTTTTTTGAGTGTCAATTGATACTTGTTTTTTCCACCCATAAAACCATCCTGCCAGCCCTATTAAAAGTATTAAGAATCCGACAACCAAGAATATTAGTTCCTTTTTGCCTGAAAAAGAATTATTTGGCTGATCCATATAATTTATCGTGGTCTTACCCTGGCTGTTAAGCCAGAAATAAAGATTCGCAAATTATTTTTTGATTATAAACCTTTTCTCTAATTCTTGCAATACTTCAACTATTCCGCCATATTCAAGCTCTGACATCGAGAGCATAGCCGGACCGAAAAACCCTTGGCGTCTTATCTCTTCAGCCTTACGAGAAACCTGTGTCCTGACATAATCCCAATAAGGCTGGTCAAAAGCATCGGCTGCTTCGGTCAACTTACCATCATGTACGCAATAAGCGGCCGAGCTGACAACCGGAGGCCCATCAAAGAAAGAAATATCCGAATTTTGTTTGACTGGCATTAAGGGTCCATTGTGAGAACCTCTCATAAATCCGGCAACGAAAGCGCCGATAGTGTAAGGAGACAAAATTTCACCCGTTCCCGGAAAATTTTTTTGAGTTCTGACTAACATTACTGGATCATCTTTTCCTGTGTATTTCCCTGCAATATTTCTTAAACGAGTTGTACTAATAGATGCTATTTGCTCCCCGCTGACCCGAGAATATATTCCTTCAACAAAAAATCTTTCGGTATCCCTTAACAAGACTGCTATATCGTAGATATCTTCAGGAGTGTTAAGCTCAATGATCCTATCGGCTTCAATATAACTGGCGTCTAATATCCTAAAGGTAAAACCTCTTCTCAATTTGGAGGATAAGAGCAACCCGGCATTATGCATTGGATCGCAAAAAGACAAATAAGCCGGCATATTAAATGCTCCGGGATCGGTTTTGTCTGCCGCGAAAAATAAAAATGGCTCTGCCGGTCTTTCTTCAAACTCAAGCTCAGCTACAGCCGGCCCCATTCCTTTCACGCTCCCCTTAAAATCTTGTTTTAGAAGATCTTGTTTGGCTCCATAAAGTCCTTGAGACATAGCAACTTTGCCTCCAGCCAAAAAAGCCTCCCAACAAATTTTGTGAACCTTCTCGTTCAATGGTCCGCCGGTATGAGTAGAGAGAATGGCTATATCATCACCAGTATAAGAAATTTTATAGTCAATAAAAATTCCTTTACTTTTAGATTTGATATGGTTTTGTACTGCGGTAAGCAAATCATTTGAAGGCTTGATATGCCCACCGATACTGCCTACATCCGCTTTGATTACGCTAAGTGTTACCTTCATTGGAACTAACGCTGACAGCCGGCGACAAATAATGCCGCTAGCAGACTAACAAAATTTAAATAGATTATGTAATTTTATCTTATTAAAATTATTATACCAAAAAAAATAAAAGATAAGAAAGGTAAACTTATCCACCGTTATCGCTAGTTAAACATCGATCCGATCATCACTTTAATGCCTTCTTTTTCAACTAAGTGGCTATCTTTTTCTCCTAACAACCCGGTTGTCGCGCCCCTGAGAAGAAGAGCATATTTAGAATTGGCCAATCCTAATTTTATGGAATATTCAACTTCTCCAGTCTTCATAAGGCCGGAGATAAAGCCTGAGCCAAAAGAATCTCCGGCACCAGTCTCATCAACCACTTTAAACTTTTTTAATTTCGCTTCGTATGTCTTCCCTCCGGCAGTCACAATAACGCCATCTTTTCCTTTTGTCACCACATTAATGCCCTCATGCATCTTGGCCAGCTTTATTATTATTTTCTGTTCTTCTCTATAATCAATATTTGTAAGAATGGAAGCTTCCTCCTTGTTCAGAATCAATACATCTATTTTTTCCAATAGTTCTCTTACCTTGTTCTTTGGCATCTTTATCTGCGAATTACCAAAATTAACCGCCGTTTTTATCCCATTTTTTCGGGCAAAAGCTAGGATGTCTTCGGTCTCGCCGCTTAATTTCCCTGACAATGGCGCTAAATAAAACCAATTGGCCCGCAAATCTTCCGGAATGTCTTCCTTTCTCAACAGTTCTGAAGCTCCGTGATAAACCAAAACAGTTCTATCTTCCGCAACGCTGTCCATTATTACTGAATTGTTAGTCAATTTTTCTTTGGTTTTTTTAACCAGGCTAGAGTCAATGCCTTGATCATTCAAGTACTCAATTATTTCCCGGCCCAAAATGTCTTGTCCGACCATTCCGCAATAAGCCGTTTTAAAACCTTGCTTCCTGAAAGCAACAGCCGTATTCACTCCTCCTCCGCCAAAGCCAAAATACATGTCTTTAACATCCAATTTAGATCCCAGATTAAAACAGTAAGCTTTTCCGGAAATAGATTTGTTGTCTTTCCTAATAATGTTTTTCGACATCAACACTTCTATATCCAAAGCGGCAGAACCGAAAGTAACGACATCAAACATAATTTTTAGAATGATTTATTTTTTAATACGATTAGGCATCGCTCTTTTTGTTAAGAATGCCCGCCGCCTTCACTTCTAAAATGAATCTGCTACTTCTTTAAATTAGACAAGCTAAAAATAGTCTTCATTACTGAATCTGGATTAAGCGACATGCTTTCTATTCCTTCCTTCATTAAAAAATCGGCAAACTCTACATAATCCGAAGGCCCCTGGCCGCAAATGCCGCAATATTTTCCCTTTTCTTTACAAATTTTAATGGTCCTCCTTATCAGCTCTTTTACCGCTTCGTTTTGCTCGTTGCCGATCCTGGCAACAAGACCGGAATCGCGGTCCAGCCCCAAAGTTAACTGGGTCAAATCATTGGACCCAATGCTCATTCCGTCAAAAACTTCTAAAAATTGCTCGGCTAAAATAACATTGGCAGGAATTTCGCACATAACCATTATCTGCAAGCCGTCTTTGCCTTTTTCCAAACCGTTTTCAGCCATGATCTCCACCACCTTTTTCCCTTCTTCAACGGTGCGGCAGAAAGGAATCATGGTCCAAACATTGGTCAAGCCGAATTCCTCGCGGACTCTTTTGATCGCCTGGCATTCCATTTCAAAAGCCGGACGGAAATTTTCATCATAATAACGGGAAGCGCCCCTCCATCCGATCATCGGGTTGGATTCCTCCGGCTCATAAGCCGTGCCACCCACCAGCGCTTTATACTCGTTGGTTTTAAAATCTGAAAAACGCACGATCACCGGTTTAGGATAAAAGGCTGCCCCGATCTGGGCCACTCCTTCAGCTAGCTTGCTGACAAAAAAATCTTTTTTATCTTTATATCCAAAGGTTAATTCATTGATTCTGTTTTTCAATTTCTTATCTTTGATCTTTTCAAAGTTATACAAAGCCAATGGATGGACTTTGATCTTATCGGCAAAAATAAATTCCACTCTGGCCAAGCCGACTCCGCTATTGGGTAAAAACGAAGCCTTAAAAGCCAAATCAGGAGCGCCCACATTAAGCATTATTTTGGTATCAAGATGGGGCAAATTTTTCAAATCATATTTCTTGATCGCAAACGGAACTTTCCCGGCGTAAATCCTGCCCGATCCTTGGCTGCAGTCAACCGTCACTTCTTGCCCTGTCTTTAAAAATTTTGTCGCATTCTTGGTTCCGACAACGCAAGGAACACCGAGCTCTCTGGAGACAATAGCCGCATGGCAGGTTTTTGACCCTTCATTGGTAATAATAGCCGAAGCCATTCTCATTATGGGCATCCAGTCCGGATCGGTCATGTTAGCAACCAAAACCTCTCCTGATTTGAATTGGCTGATCTGGGCGACATTAGGAATAACCCTGACCTTGCCTTGTCCAATCTTATTTCCCACGGCAATTCCATTAACGATCGGCTCGGCTTGCGGTTTGATCTCGTATTCTTGATATTCCTGCGCATTATTTTGCAGCGAATGAATTGTTTCCGGACGGGACTGAACAATAAACAGCTCTTTTGTTTTTCCATCTTTGGCCCACTCTATATCTTGCGGGTTTTGGTAATGCTCTTCTATCTGGCAAGCCCACCTGGAAAGCTGTAAAACTTCCTCGTCTGTCAAAGAAAATTTAGCTTGGTCTTTGACGGCAACAGACGCTTCTTTTAAGCCAATCGTTTTGGCATAAACATACTTCTTCTCCTTGCGGCCTAAAGTTTTAACGATAATTGCTTTTTTCCCAAGCTTTAAAGTCGGCTTGAAAACATAAAATTGGTCGGAAGTAATCCTTCCTTTAACAATAAGCTCTCCCACTCCATATATAGAGCTGATGGAAATCACATCGCGAAAACCGCTTTCAGTATCCAAAGTGAACATTATTCCGGCTGAAGCTAGATCGGACCGGATCATCTTCTGTACGCCAACCGACAAAGCAACCTTTAAATGGTCAAAACCTTTTTCGGCCCGATAGACAAAAGCTCTTTCCAAATAAAGCGAAGAAAGACACTTCTTAATCGCGGATAGCAGAGCTTCTTTTCCGTAAACATTTAAATAAGTTTCGTGCTGCCCGGCAAAAGAAGCATCAGCCAGATCTTCGGCAGTGGCCGAAGAACGGACTGCGACGACAATATTCTTTTGCTTGTAATAGTCCCCCAGCTTTTGATAATCGGCCAAAATCTCCTGCTCCAAATCTTTGGGAAATTTTCCTTTTAAAACAAGGCCTCTTGCTTTTCTGCTTGTTTCTTTAAGCGAATCCAAATTTTTATAATCAAGTTTTTTGAAAAGATCAGCCAGTTCCCGGTCTATTTTATTGTATTGCAAATAATTCCAAAAGGCTGTTGAAGTCAAAGCAAAACCGTTGGGAATATTGATACCTAGAGAAGTTAATTTGGAAAACATTTCTCCCAAAGAAGCATTTTTGCCTCCAACCAAAGGGACATCTTTTTTTATTATTTCCTCAAACCACAAAATCTGTTTTTTCTCTTTGTCTGCTGTTTCCATATTTTTATATTTCTTAACTCTTTTAAACTCTTTTTGGATTAGGAACCTTGCGAAAAAAGCTCTTTAAGAGCGCTCGCTACATAATCATATTTAAAAATCATCGCCAAAGCCAAAAGAAAAAAGAAAACAGTGAAAATAACATCCAAAAAAGCATTCCCTGATTCTTTTTGCTTTTGAAAAATATTTTTAACCATCTGAATTGTCTGACCCTATAATTTTTTTGATTCCTTCCACTACTTCAGGATTGGAAAGAGTGGAAAGGTCTCCCAAGTCTTCTCCTGTTAAAAGTTTTTTCAATATTCTTCTCATTATTTTACCAGACCTGGTTTTAGGCAAATCTTTGACCAAATAAACTTCTTTGGGCAAAGCGATCGGACCGATCTCTTTTTTGATCTGCGCTATTATCTGATCTTTTATATCCTGCGGCAAAAGACTGCCATTATAGACTACGAAAGCCGCCGGCACTTCCCCTTTTATTTTATCGGCAACGCCGATGACCGCGCACTCTGTTATTTCCTGATGGGCATTGATGGCCGCTTCCAGCTCGCCGGTTGAAACGCGGTGCCCCGCCACTTTGATTACATCATCCACCCGGCCCACAATTCTGATTAACCCTTCCTTGTCTTTGTAAGCAGAATCGGAAGTAAAATAAATTTTATCACCGTATCGGCTCCAATATGTTTCTTTATATTTTTCATCATTTTTATAAATTCCCCTTAAAAGAGAGGGCGAAAAAGGCGGAAGCAAAACAAGATTGCCTTGCTTGTCCGGAGGACAGGGCTTGCCCTGCTCATCAAGTATTTCAGCCTTTATCCCGGGGAAAGGCAACCCGGCAAAAGCGGGTTTAAAAGGACCTATGCCGGGAAGAGCGGTGATTAGTATGCCTCCGGTTTCCGTCTGCCACCAGGTATCAACTAAAGGACACTTTTCTCTTCCGACTTCTTTAAAATACCATTGCCAAGCCGCTTCATCTATCGGCTCGCCGACAGAACCCAATATCTGAAGAGTTTTCATTCTTTTGTCGTTCAAAAACTTCTCCGCACCCATCTGCTCAAACATTCTTATAGCCGTAGGAGCGGTATAAAATGTGGTAACGCCGTATTTTTCTATTATGCGAACCCAGCGGTCGGGAACAGGAAAATCCGGAGCGCCTTCAAACATTATAAAAGATACTCCGCAAAGCAATGGACCGTAGCATGAATAAGTATGGCCCGTAATCCATCCCAAGTCTGCGGTGGACCAAAAAATATCGTCTTCTTTAAGGTCAAATATCCATTTGGCCGTATAATAAGCCTGCACCGCGTATCCGCCGCAAGTATGCACGCACCCTTTTGGTTTGCCGGTGCTGCCGCTGGTGTAAAGGATGAAATGCATATCCTCGCTGTCCATTTCTTCAGCCGGACAAAAATCTTCTTCATCTTTTGTAATGTCCTCATACCAAACATCTCTTCCTTCCTGCCAGGCAATCTTGTTTTTCGCTCTTTTCACCACGATTAATTTTTCAACTTTAGTTTGATCAAGGGCTTGGTCCGCATTTTTTTTCAGGTCAACGATCTGTCCACGGCGATAATAACCGTCGGCAGTAATTAAAACCTTCGCTTCATTGTCCTGAAGCCTTACCTGCAAAGAACGAGGAGAAAAAGCCGAAAAAACCACGCTATGCACCGCCCCAAGGCGCGCGCAGGCGAGCATTGCAACGGTTGCTTCAGGAATCATCGGCAAATAAATTCCAACCCTGTCCCCTTTTTTTACTCCCAGCTTTTTAAGCGCGTTAGAAAAACGGCAGATCTCCCGAAATAAATCGTAATAAGTCAGCTTCTTTTCTTTTTCTTCTTCGTTTTCCGGCTCCCAAATCAAAGCAACTTTATTTTTTATCCTCTCAAATCCCAAAGAATTGTTTTCAAAAATATTGGAAGTAATGTTTATTCTTCCTCCCGAGAACCACTGGAAATAAGGAGGGTTATGGACAAATCCTTTTTTCCATTTTTTAAACCAAAAAAGCTCTTTGGCCATTTTTTCCCAAAACTTAACCGGATTCTTGGCCGCTTGGGCATAAACATCTTTCTTGTTGATTAAAGCCCTCTTCTTAAATTCTTCAGAAGGATAATAAAAATTTTCTTTTTCTTTCATATATTTTATTATAACTCAAATAAAAACGAGGGGAAACCCCAAAATTTTGCCCAGTTATCAACATGCCACAGGCTTGGACAGTTTACAAAAAAATTTAATCTTTCCTTGCAGGCTACCTGCAAGGGTCTAACCCCTGCAAAGGTTTTCTATCAAGGGAAAAGGGCCTGAACTGGAGAAGTCTGGCGAAATGGAGTCGTTTGTCCATCGCCCATCTGGCCATTACCATTAATCCCCCAGCACCAGACAGTACCGTCGGTCTTAAGGGCGCAAGAGTGAGAACTTCCCGCCGAAATCTGATCCACATTAGCCAGGGTTCCGGTTCCTCCTTGGCCTACAACCTGGACGGGAGCGTGTTGCTCAACAGTATTATTATTACCAAGCTGGCCGAAAGAATTCCATCCCCAGCACCAGACAGTATCATCTGTCTTAAGAGCGCAAGTAAAAAAATAGCCTGCGGATATTTGCCCTACATTAGCCAGGGTTCCGGTTCCTCCTTGGCCTACAACCTGGACGGGAGCGTGTTGCTGTATGGTATTATAATTTCCTAATTCTCCGTCATTGTTGTCTCCCCAGCAC
>CAIMDX010000045.1 GCA_903839905.1 uncultured bacterium | reverse complement strand
TAGAGGAGCTGCTGCCAGCCGTGATTTTTCCTCCCTTGGCTTCCACTTGCATATCTTTCAGGTCTGTCCCATAAGCCGAAGCGGTCAAAGCTGAGTCTGAAACGCCTTTGCCTAAAGCGGAAAATTTCATTTTTAAAAGCTGGCCGTCTTTGCTTATCCCGTCCGAATCTACAAAGCTGATTGACACGCTGCCGCCATCGTCTTTGTATTCCACCATTCCATTTTTAGAAACGCTTCCCAGCTCTACGGATTCCAACTTCAAAAGATTTTTATCATAGGTCGCTTTTAAATCAACTGCTCCCAAATCTTTGGCGCCGGTAACTGTTATTGAGACTTCGCCGCTTCCCGTAATAGTTGTATCTTCCAGTTTAAGGTCAAAGGCCAGCGCGGTTTGGGCGACAGCCAAAAAAACGAAAGCCGCTAAAATTGAAATAATTGTTTTCTTCATATTTTTAAGTATTTAGTTATTTACCAACCGCTTTCTTTAATATTTCTCTTGCATCGCTTGAATTGACCTTGCCGTCGCTGTTGATATCATAGCAAAGATCCGCAGAGATCTTCTCTACAGCCATCTGCAAAGCGGCCAAGGCGTCTCTGGCGCTAATCAGCCCGTCTCCATCGCAGTCACCGGCGGTGGAATTTCCTACTGTGAATTTGCCAGCAGCTGTTTTAACTGCCACATCCGCTTCACTGGCGTCTTTGGCTGAAGAAACAACCGGTTTCAGATCGCAAGTGCTTCCGGAAACTCCGGCTACTGTAAAATTGATATAGGCAATGGAGCCATTTCCGCTGAACCCTTTAACCTCAGCAAAAGAAATTTTCACTTTGGCGTCTTTGCCGTTGGCTTGAAATATAGAAGAGCTGTTCAGTCCTCCCTTTTCAGCGTTTTCAAAAGTCAAAACAGCCGGGTTGTAAGAAACCTCCATGTCCATATTGGCAAGGTTTTTAACATTGCAAGCCATAACCGGCACGGTTAATTTGCGGCCGGATGCAACAGTTAAATTGGAAACATATACGCCTGTGCCGTCTTTGCAGGCTGCGCTGGAATTTTGAGTTGCTGCAATTGCCGGAGCCAAAGAATCAGGACCGTAAAGACGGACTGTTCCGGTTTTTCCAGGCTGTAAACATTGGCTTACTTTGCCTACCTTAGAGGTATAACTGCCTGCCGGAAAAACTTTGCTGATATTATAATCGGCATTGCACCAATTTTTTTGGTAAGTGTCGCAATTGGTCCTTTTGGCCGTTCCCTTTAGAAACTCTTGACCGTCTTTATAAATAGTAAAGGCCAATTCCGTTTCGTTGGCCTGCCAGCTATACCAGAATTGGACCATCGTAACTTGCATATCCTTATCAAGCGTCCATGCCGCGGAATCGGTCAAGGAACACGCTCCGATGTAGTTGCTGGTCGTATCATAAATTAATTTTTGGGTGGCCGCTGGCGTTGTAACCGGAGTTTCTTCGTTTTTATTTCCTTGAGCAGAAACATCCGCGGCTGTGATATTCAATTTTATATCTCCCGATACGCGAGTTCCGCTCCAGCCTCCGCTCCAACCGCCGGTAGATCCGTATCTCCACGAACCTTCAAAATATTTTCCATCAGCCGACATTTTAAGTTCAACATCGCCAGCGTCTCCCGGTTCTTCGTAACTTGGAGCTTCCGACCATTTTCCCACAAGGGAATTGCCCGATACTGTGGCGTCTATTTTTCCGGCATCATGCGTATATGTACCGGTAACCTTCATACCATCCTGTTTAAGTTTCATCTCTCCCCAATTCGTATCCCAAGTGCTTTCAAAATTGTAGTCTGCCGCGAAAGCGAAAGCCGGGAAGACCAAAACGGAAAGCAAAAATACCGCCGCCAATTTAACTATGTGCTGCATATTTTTAAGCTAATTTATTTTTATTATTTAATTATCCCAATATATTTTACCTCATCTCCCTTCCATCTTGCAAATGCAAACGCAAAAACGGCCCGTTGAGAGCCGTTTTGTTTTATCCGTTAATGTTTAATTATTAAAAACCGAATAAGTGCTTAAAGAAACTGAATATATTGCCGAATAATCCCGGGAGATTATCTTCTTTGTTACTGGCCGGATCTGCTGTTGCGGTTTTAGGAGCTCCGCCTTGGTCAATGACAGATGAGGCTGTCATTAATGTTCCACTAACCGCGCCTTGAGCTACGATATTATCGCCCACTGCGATATTTAAAATTGTCGCGTTTTCTATTCCTCCTTTTTTAATTATTGTTGCGTTAGAAATATTAATCGTGTAGGCAGTATTGCCTTTATTAGTTACAGTGATGGCTGAATCAGTTACCAGTGTTACGGTGCCGACAATCATCGGCTGGCCGTCCCCTTGAACAATCGGAGTTTGATTTTTTATTTTTCCCTGTCCTTTCCCAGGCACGCCATCATCAATGTAAGTGGCAGTAATATTTGAATTTGAATCACTTACCGTTCCGCGTATCATCACAGTATCGCCCGCGACGATGCTTGAAATTGTTGAAGTCGCACCATCTTTTTTAACAGTCGCGGTTTTCGCATCAACATTATAATTTATTTCAGCTTGGCCTTCTGCTCCAGGACCTGTTTTGCCTTTAACGGTAAGAGTAAAAGCGGCAGCATCTACTGAAACAACGGTGCCCATAATTCCGCGGCCCTTACCTTGATTATTACTAATCGCACCGTCGCGAATAACTGTAGCCTTTACCGATGTATCGGTTACAGTTCCTTGGGCCATTATCATATCGCCGATGGCGATGCCGGACACCAATGAACTTGCTCCGTTTTTTGTAACAGTCGCGCCAGAGGCATCAATTATATATGGTTTATTTGTTCTGCTGTCAGTTATGGTAATAGTGGCGTTGCTGATGGCCGTCACTTTTCCGAAAATACCTGACTGTCTGCGCTCTTGGCTAAACCCTCTGCCAAAACCGCTGTTGTTATCTGTGTCTGCAAGCACTGGTGCAGTTGTGGCAAGGCTGGCTGCAAAACCTGTTATTGCTAATAGCGTAAGATATTTTTTGTTGTACATATTTTATAAAATATTTAATGATTATCTGCTGGCGCCTACATTTTTAATACGCAACGCTTTGTTAACTTGGTGCAAAAATAAATCTCATAATTTCCATTTGGCTCCGCGATACATAGCGTAAATAAAAAAGCGAGCCAAGGCCCGCTCTCCCATTAATATTTTATAAAGAATTGTTATCCTTATTTTTCCGCCTCCGATGGCTTTCAGCTTCCCTGACCCTTTTTTCGTCCATACCAAAATGATGGGCGATCTCGTGCCAAATAGTTTCTTTGACAATCTTTTTAATCTCCTCTTCGGACCTGGCCGTTTTCTCAATCGGATTTTTGAAAATCGTTATTTTGTCCGGTAAAACTTGAGCGTAATCTATGCCTCTTTTCGTTCTGGGAATGCCTTGATATAAACCAAAAAGATAATAGCCTTTTCCTATTTTCAGCTCCTTCAATTGAACAGAGCTAGGCTCTTCTTCAACAACAATCTCCACATTATCCATTTTTTCCAGAAAGCTAGCGGGAATAGCTTTGATCCCCTCGTCCACCATTTTTTGAAAATCCTCAATTGTCATATTGTTTTGAAATTCAACGATGGAATATTAAAATTACCCGCAGCAATCCTCTCCGCAATCGCAATCATCATCACATCCGCAATCTCCTTCATCAAAAAAAGAAATGCCGGTTGCCTCGGTCAATTTTTCACAAATCTCGCTGGCAATGGCTGTCGCGGCATCTTGCTCTTTGAAAAACTCTACGCAAATTTCATTAGACATCATTTTAGATTGCGCCGCCTCTAATTCTTGAACTTGCTTATCGGAAGATGCCAGCTCTTTTTCTTGCAATGCAGAAATCGCTTCAATGCGGTCTTGGACATCTTTGATGGCAGCCAAGGCATCCTTATTCCCCTCCAATTTTTCAACAGCTTTTTGGAAGCTAACAAATTCGGAAGTTTGCAAAAGATAATTGCTGAACTCTTTTATTTTTTGGTCTAAATTTTCCATGGTGTTTCTATATTTTTTATTTTAGTTATTTATTATTTAATGATCAGATTAAACAAATATCCCGTGAACATTATACCCAACCCTACGATTAAAGCAAAAGTTAGGATCAATTTGGTTTTCATCACGCGGCGCAAAATCATGAATTCAGGCAAAGATAAAGCGGTTACTGCCATCATAAAAGCAAGCGTTGTGCCAATGGCCACTCCCTTTTCAGTTAAGACGCTCACCAAAGGAATAATGCCGGCAGCATTTGAATACAAGGGAACTCCCAGCAATGTTGCCAGCGGTACGGCATACCATTTATCGCCTCCGGCGTAGCGGGCCAGAAAATCCGCGGGAATATAGCCATGGATCCAAGCACCGACGCCGATGCTGACAAACACATACAGCCAAACCTTTTTTATAATATCAATTGTATAATTTTTGGCGTAATCGCGCCTCTCCTTCCACGACATTGAAACAGCGTTCGCGTTTGCGCTTAATTTCGTTTCCAAAACAAATGGCTCCAGTAGTTTCTCAACTTTCAATTTACCGATAATAATGCCGGAAACAATAGCGATAATAAGGCCGCTGGCAATATACAGCAAGGCAATTTTAGCCCCGAACATTCCCCACAGCATCACCAGCGCCACCTCATTGATCATCGGCGAAGCGACAAGGAAAGAAAAAGTTACGCCCAGCGGCACGCCTGCCTGTACGAATCCCAAAAACAACGGAATGGCCGAGCAAGTACAAAACGGCGTAATTATTCCCAGCATCGCGGCCAATATATTCCCAGCATATTTATTTTTCCGCACTAAAAGCGCACGGACTTTTTCCGGAGGCAAAAAGGAACGAATAAGGGAAACAATATAAATGATTAACGCCAATAAAATAATAATCTTTATTGTGTCGTAAATAAAAAAATCAACCGCGCCGGCCAGCATTGTATCGGGCGCGATGTTAAAAATCTGATAAGCCAGCCAATCGGCGAATAATTTAACAGGGTAAAAAATATCCATGGTCTAAAAAATTAAAAATTAACATTTCCCGCCGCAAGAACAGTTTTTATTACAACCGCCGCCTGATTTGCCGGCATTGCCAACAATGGCTTTTTTTACTTTTTCCAGATCAGAAGACGCGCCGGTTAAAACCGCCTTGCCGTTAACAGCCAGCACCGGAAATTGCATAACGCCCATAACCAAGGCTTTTTGAATGTCATCGCTATATCCGACTTTAATGCCAATATTTAACTCCTTGGCGGCCGCAATTGCCAATTCGTGCAATTTTTTGCAATTGTCGCAACCCGATCCGATAACTTCAATTGATGTAATGTTGTTTTCCATAATTTTAAAATATTTATTTTTTAATTTTACGAAATTCAAAATAAAACGAATGTGTCAAAAATGAATCTTAACATTTATATATTTCCCTAATCTTTCTTTTCTAAAACGGTTTTTAATATTCTTTTTCTAAAATTGACTTTATATTATTTCTAGATTCTAGAGGTAGATCTTTCTTGAACAGTCTATGAGTAGTCGCTAAGACGACTACAACAACTGTCTTCCAGTGTTTATACGAAATATTATTTGATTTAATCTAATGGAAAAATTTTTTAATTTTTGTGTGCACAATTTCTTCCACAATAATTTAATTATTCATTTAAATATTCTTATTTTTTTATTTAGTTGCAATTGGCGATGAAAGTGGTCTAATTAAAGTCTATAATCAGAGTTTATCTATGATTAAATCTTTTACAGCT
>CAIMDX010000044.1 GCA_903839905.1 uncultured bacterium | reverse complement strand
TATTAACTTTTGAATGAACAGCGCTCCCCTCGACCGAGGAAGCGACATTCATTCGCTCCCCTCGGACAAGAGGGATTTTTGTTCGCATAATATACAATATCTAGAAGATGGTGTCAAAAAATGTGCGATTGCAGAGCTAGGGTTACCTTTTCAGAAGTGTTAAAACAAAACCCTTTCCAAATTAGTGGAAAGGGTTTTTAATGGAAAAATTTGCCAAAGGCGTCAAGAAGAATAACAACGACGATAAAGGCTATTATATATGGACCGTACCATAAAAATAAAACAGCCACGGAAATGGCAAATTTTCCCTCAACTTCTTTTCTATCCGCTTCATTTTTCGCCTTCCTGAAAGAAATAAAAAAATAAAGGAAAGAAGAAATCAAAGCAAACAGCAATAAATAAAATATCATTTCAAGCAATATATTCATAGATTTAAACGATCTTGCGATCTTGGGCGAAGTTCTTTCGCCTGCCAAGGTTATAACCTTTAGACCGATTTTTGTCAAAAAAATAAAACTAAAAACAGGGGCTATTTACCCCTGTTTACTCTCCCTGATTATTGGAAGAAGAAAAGATCTTCTATTTTGGCATCCAGTACTTTGGCGATATCGTAGGCCAACTTCAATGAAGGAACATATTTCCCTTGTTCAACAAAAACAATGGTTTCGCGCCTTACTCCGACAATATTGGCTAATTTATCTTGAGTGAGATCTTTAGCTAACCGAAATTCTTTTATTTTTGTCGTCAGTTTATTTTTTCCCATGGTCTTTTTTCGCAAAGAAATAGAATAAAACGCTCTGCAAAATCATCACAAAACAAGCCGAGTACGCTAGAGTAGAGCCTAACAGCTCCAAAGAAGGATTTGTTTCTCTAAAAGTCATTAGAATTATTGATCCTAAAGCAGCTAGAATAGCGTAAGCCGAAATTGTCCAACGGGCAGCTTTGCCGGCAATATAGTAATCCCTTTCGTCGTTTATCACTTCTCTAACCCTGCGGCGCAATAATATCAAAAGGATAAGAGCTGTAATGACCGCAACTATGGGAAAAATATAATTTTCCGAAACTACCGAGAAAGAAATCAGGCCTCCAAGTACGGCGGCAATGGCCATGCGAGTTTTATTGTATGTTTTTAAATCCATATTTTAAATAAATATATGATGTTATGTTTATCTAATATTAATGTTAGATTAAACGAACATAGCCGTCAAGGCTGATAAAATGATTTTTAATAAAAAATCCGCCAATTTATGACGGAATTTTTAATTTTGCTTTTTTGATTTTCAATCGGCCTTAGCAGTCTATCCTTGTAATCTTGTATTTAGTCTTCCCCTCCGGAGTTGGTACCTCTATTACTGAACCTTTGACCTGATTTAATAAGGCCTTTCCCAATGGCGAAGCGTAAGAAATTTTGCTTTCAAACGGATTGGCCTCGCTGACTCCGACAATCATATATTTATTATCAGATGTTCCCGAACTTAAAAATACGGTTGATCCAACCTGGACTTTTGAGCAATCTTTATCGGCTTTAACCACTTTGGCGTTCTTGATCATCACTTCCAATTCCAAAATGCGCTGTTCCATAGACGATTGATGGTCTTTGGCTTCGCTGTAAGCGGCATTTTCGGAAAGATCGCCGTAAGATATGGCTTCTTCTAACTGTTTGGCAACTTCTTTTCGCTCAACACTTATCAAATGATTAAGCTCTTTTTTTAAGTTTTCTAGACCCTCTTTGGTCAAATATTCTGTCATAAATTTTATTTTTTAATTGTATATTTATCCAGTATAAGCCTCTTGCGGTATGGGGTCAAGCTGGACATCTGTTTTTACCAAAAGGAAAAAATAAAGTCAAGGGAAACCATCAAAAAATTGAAAATTAAGCATTCCGTTCGCATTATCAAAGAATTTTCAATTTTGCTTTTTTTAATTTCTTGATAATACGAGGCTAGTGTCCTTCCGCCTCGCTCGGCATCTGCTGTTCAGGGACAGTGCTGGTTGTTGAGGTAGAGACTTCTTGCACTGCTGAAGTACTGGTAACATTCTCCGGCCTCAATGCTTCGGGCGTAAAATACCAGTTTAAAATGTCTTTGGCTGGAGCATTGGTAATGCCTAAATACTTATAAACGCTCTCCAAAATAATGGTTAAAGCGATTGTCGGCTCTTCATAGGGAGCAAAAACAGTGATCAAATTATGGTAATATTCTTTTTTGGATGTCTCCACTGTTCCAGTCTTGGCCGCCGCCGCAACTGGCAAAAAATTCAAACTGGTTGCCGTTCCGCCGTAAGCATTAACGGTCTGCCTCATTCCTTCTCTAACCGTTTTCAAGGTTTGGGGCGAAATGAAATTTTCCCTTATCAATTCCGGCTTTATTTCTTTGATGACATTATTTTTATCATCAACGATCTTTTGGACCAAACCCGGCGAATAAAGCTTGCCGCCGTTTGCAATTGCAGCCGTAGCCATGGTCAATTGCAAAGGAGTAACTTTTAAATAGCCCTGGCCGATGGAAATATTATAAGTGTCTCCCGGGTACCACGATTGGCCGGTCTTGGCTTTTTTCCAATCCGCGTCCGGAACAAATCCAGGATCTTCTCCAGGCAGATCAATGCCAGTAGAAGTACCGAAACCGAAAAGTTCAAAATATTTTTTGATTCTATCTATGCCCAGCCCTTTCTGATTTCCGTATCCTCCGCCAATCGTATAAAAATAAACATCGCATGATTCGGCAATCGCTTTCCGGACATCCGTAGGTCCATGGGTTTTCCAGTCGCTTTTAAAGGTGCTATCTTTTAGAGCCAGCCCTCCTTCACAATTAATGGTTTGATTCTGGCCGATTATTTTTTCCTCTAACGCCGCTGAAGCAATCAAAGGTTTAACCGTTGACCCAATCGGATAAGCGCCAGAAACCGCCCTGTTATATAAAGAAAAATTCGGGTCGCTGATTATTTTTTGGTACTCTTCATGGGTAAGATTTTTTGAAAAAACATTATTGTCAAAAGAAGGAATACTGACCATAGCTAAAACTTCGCCGTTTTGAGGATTAACCGCTACGGCTGACGCCTTGGTAGCGCCATATTTTTTCAAAGTTTCGGATAGAGCTTTGTATATTTTTTCCTGCAAGCCGCTATCAATGTTCAGAATCAAGCTTTCTCCCGTTTCCGGAGGAGTTTTCAATTGGCCGTCTAGAATTTTCCCGCCAGCCATCCTTTCTAACTGCATAATGCCAGGCTTTTCTTTGAGATAGTCGTTATAAAAATTTTCAAGCCCTGAACCGCTGTCAGGCTCGCTGGAAACATAGCCTATGATTGGAGCGAATATCTGGGAGTCGGCATAGTTTCTTTTTTTGCTCTCATTTATTTTAAACCCCGCCAGCTCTTGAGCTTGAGCGTTAAAAATAATAACTTGATTAATATCTAAATTTTTAGCCAGGATAAATTCTTTTTGTTTTTTTTCGGCCTGGACATTGATTTCCTTTTCTATCTCCAGCCAGTCTTTGTTTAAAATCTCAGCCAGTTTGCGCAAAACCGGCTCTTTTTGCAAATTTTCTTTCTCAAACACCTGGACATCACAAGCCAGATCAAAGCTGGACTCATTAAAAACCAATTGTTTATTATTGCGGTCGTAAATTACTCCGCGCTGAGATTTTAACTCTTGGGCCAAAAATCTGTTTTTTTGAGATTGTTGCAAAAGCGACTGGCTCTGGGCAACTTGCAAATAAGCTGATCTGGAAAAAAGAATTGCCATGGCCAATAAAAAAAATAAAAAAAGAAGCCAAAAATTTCTGGCTGCGATCGGGGTCTCTATTTTATGGGAAGGAAGGTCTAAAAACCGCTCTTTCTTTTGAGCGATTTTATCCCAATAAACTTCATCTGTCTCTATTTCGGTTTTCGGCTTTTTTACCCTAAAGCTTTTTAGGTTTTTGTGAGATGGGTAGTTCAACATAACGGAGCAAAATAAATTTTAGAACAAAAGCTAAAGCGGTCAAGATTAAAGTATTAAATCCAAAAAAATATAAAGGGCTGAAAATTTCCAGAAAAAATCCGCCAAAGGCCGCGCTCCAAAGACCGAAAAAAGAATAACGGCTTTCAAGCAAATTAATTAACGCCACCGATACCCAAATAATATGGATTTGCCGACCAATAATTGAAAAAAGGCTTGTTTCTAATATGGCAGCGAGCCAAAATGCGAAAAAAAGCAGAATAATCTTGAAAAAATTGGGGATCAATTTAGCGGTTTGAAATTTTTAATTACAAAAAGGTTATTAAGATTTTCCATTCTAAATAAAGGCTCTACTTCAATCTGTAAAAACGAAGCAGCGGCCTGGCTTTGAATTTTAACCACTTTGCCCAAGGCAATTCCCGAAGGGAAAACTCCTCCCAAAGCGCTGGTTGCCAAAATGTCCCCTTCTTTTACATCTTTATTCTTATCCACAAGATCTAAGATCATTTTTAGATTCCCTTGGCCTTTAGCTAAAGCATAAAATTCTTTTCCCTGGATTTCAACATCTGTCGCGCTTTTTGCGTCAGAGATCATGATCACTCTGGAAAAATCATCATAAACTTGGTCTATCTTTCCCACTAAGATGCCATCTTGGCTAAGTACGGTTTGGCCTGACTCTATCTCTTGATTCTTGCCTATATTAATCAGCAAGAAATCACCTGTTGATTCTTTAGAAACCAATTGGCATGGGGCTAAAATAAATTTTTCCCCAAGTCCGAGATTTAAAGCTTGCCGCAAAGCATTGTTCTCTTCAGCTAAGTTATTCATTTCTGCAACTTTTGATAAAAGCTGCAGATTTTCGCTTAAAAGCTTTTTGTTGTCTTCATCAAGCTTATAGCTGGAAAGATAACTGCGGGAAAAAGAGATTGTTGCCTGGCTTTTCTCCCAAAAAAAACTTTGAACAGATGAAGAGTTTTTGTAAAAAAAATTCTTTAAGCTATCGGGCTTGAAAATAAAATTAAACGCCAAAAAAAAGAAAACCATTAAAACTGCCGCAATTATCAAATTTTTCTTTGGCGAACTGATCATTTTTTCATTATAGCCTTTAAAAAAGATTTGGCAAATTTAGCGCCAATCCTTGTTTTATATAGATAAAATGACGAATTTGAACCGCCAGAACGGTAGCGCTCCGTACTAATTTTGCAAGATAAACAAAAGCAGCGCATTCGTTCGTAATGGCACAAGCAACACCCCGTACCAATTTCGCTATCAAAACAAAAGCGGCACGCTCATCGCGTGCCGCTTAGAAATAGCAGGCCTAAAATAAAATTCCCTGGATAGAGAGCAATTCTATGGCGAAATTGATACGGGGTTATTATTCCTTCTATATAAAAATAAATAGTTGGAATAACAAAAAACCGCTTCATTTCGATCATTATAAGAGAGCTACCTACTTTCGCATCTAAAAGATACTATCATCGGCCTTGAGAGATTTCACTTCCGAGTTCGGTATGGGATCGGGTGGAGCACTCTCGGCATAGCCCCCTTATAATAACCGCAATAAGCGGTTTGTTTCAAAAAATTACTAATTACTAGCCAAAGGAATCCCCATATTAGTAGTGCTCGGCTTAATCCATTGCTGGACTTACACCTACACCCTATCAAGGTCATAGTCTTTAACCTGGGTAATAATGAGTCTTAATCTTGGAGTGGGCTTCGAGCTTAGATGCTTTCAGCTCTTATCCCGTCCCAACTTAGCTACCCAACGATGCCCTTGGCAGGACAATTGGTACACCAGAGATTGGTTCATCCCGGTCCTCTCGTACTAGGGACGACACTCCTCAAGACTCGACGCCTACGGTAGATAGGGACCAACCTGTCTCACGACGGTTTGAACCCAACTCACGAATCACTTTAATCGGCGAACAGCCGAACCCTTGGGGCCTTCTACAGTCCCAGGATGTGATGAGCCGACATCGAGGTGCCGAACAGAGCCGTTGATATGGCCTCGCGGGCTCTACTAGCCTGGTCTCCCCGGGGTAACTTTTGGTTGATGATCTCCCTCGGTTCTACTAACCAAGGTCGGTTCACTAAGTTCTGCTTTCGCATCTGCGCGGCATATCCGCCTTGCAGTTAAGCTGGCTTATGGCTTTGCCCTATCGCTCCGATTTCCATCCGGAGCTAGCCAACCTTATAAACTTCTCCGTTACTTTTTAGGAGAAAAGCGCCCCACTTAAACTACCCACCAAACACTGTTCCTCGTTACTCGCATTTATCCGCAAATAAATTGCGAGCAAATGCGAGTAACGAAGTTAGAATCAAGACAGAAGAAGAGCGGTGTTTCATTGTTGGATCCATCCTGGCCGAAACCAAGACTTCAAATCCTACCGCCTACTCTACGCATCCACCATCAAAACTCAATATTTGGCTATAGTAAAGCTCCCGGGGTCTTTCCGTCTAGCCGCAGGAAAGGGGCATATTCACCCCTATTGCGATTTCACCAAGCAGCTCTTGGAGACAGTTCTCAAGTCGTTAAGCCTTTCATGCGGGCCGCAACTTACGCGGCAAGGGATTACGCTACTTTAACACGGTCAGAGTTACCGCGGACGTTCACCAGAGGCTTCAATCAGTAAGCATCCGCCTTGCGGCAGATACCTCCAACATTAACACTCCGGCACTGGTCAGGCCTCAGCCCCTATACATCCTCTTACGAGTTAGCAG
>CAIMDX010000043.1 GCA_903839905.1 uncultured bacterium | reverse complement strand
TTGAGATCATCGGCCGGTGGTTTCCTTGGAAAAGCTCGCCGTGATAAACAAACATTCCGTAATAAAAAGGATTGGTTAAAATCCATTGGATCGTTGAAAGCGTCAATGGCTTTCCGGTTTTACCGGCGAAGCCCAAAGAAAACATTTTGTCCTGTACCCGAGTTAAAGAATATTCGCCGGTGGCGCAATCTTCAAAAATGGACTTCATTCTTTTGAATGTTTGGCGGTTCGGTTCAATGGTTTTCGATCTTAGATCGTTAAAATAACCGAGAGGAGCTTTTATCGGCGCATCGCCGCGCCTTACTTTTTGGCGCAAGCCCCGTTTTACATTTTCGGAAAGATTGTCGATATAATATTTGCTCTGCCCGAAAGCGATTGAAAGCATAAATTTGCCTTGCGGGGTGGTTTCAAACCAAAAGGTCGGAAACCGTAAGGCGGTTATCTTGCCGGTATCGACAAGATAAACAACGCGTCCGCCGTCAATCGAATTGCGGGCCAATCGGTCGGGATGCCAAGCCAAAATGCCAACACCATTCGATTTTTCAATCTTGGCAACCATTGCCGCAAACTTTTCCCGGCCCGGCTTCTTGGCCGTTTTGTTTTCGGTTATTTCTTCGATAATCTCCAATCCTTCCCTGCGGGCATATTCGCGCAATTCAAAAAGCTGGGCTTCAATGCTCATTATTTGATGATCCTCGTCATCGGTCGATTTGCGGGCATAAAGAATAAATTTCGGTTTGCTCATAAGGAATTGAGAAAAGTTTTATTATAAGCTATCATTTTAATAGGTACTTATTAAAAGGCACATAATATCATATACATTATAATAGTATATCTTTATGATTGAAGCGTCAAACGAAAAACAACCATCAAAGATCGGCGGAAATATAAAAAAATATCGCCAAGCAAAAGGCATTTCCCAAGACCGGCTTTCAAAGCTGGCAGATTTATCATTAAATACTGTGGTTAATGTGGAATCGGGCGCAAACCCAAATCCGACAATCGACACGTTAATAAAAATTGCCAATGCCCTCGGCGTTGGAGTAGACGATTTAATAAAATAAATGCCGGATTTACATTGGGTCAATAAAGCATATATGGCTATGTGGGTCGATCCAGATCGCCCGAATAAAGGAACGCCAAAAGATAGCCAATATGTGTGGCGGTATAATCTTGGAACAAAAGAGATCAAACCAAAACCTCCCTTAAAGATAGCAACTAAACCAGCCAACTATTATATGCTGGAAAACAAGAAGGGTGAACCAATATATTCGGGTCTTGAAAATGCGATTGGTAGAGTTGAAAACGATTTTATTTCAGTTGTGCGCAATAAAATCGAGAAAGCAATCAAGCTAACAAAGGAAGATCGTGTCGTTGTATCAAAATTCATTAGTTTGGCGGTATTTAGAAAGCCAAAACAAATCGAAGAATTAACATCGTTTATCAATAGCATGCTGACAGAAGCCGTTTTGCCGGAATTGATGAAACGAGCTGTAAAGAAAAAATATCCAACAAAAGAAATAATGGTTTTATGCGAAGAAGCAAAAAAAGAAACTGGACGAGATGTTTCGATTGGGGAAATGAAAAAAGCGATTCGAAATGTCGATAAAGCTCATTTAAAAGTCGAGCTAACTAAAAATAAGAAACTTTTGACATTCGTTGGAGGGGAAAACATTCCCCGATGGGCTTCTTTTATTAATAATCATTACTGGATGTTTTTAGAAGCCGATCATTTTATTACGGGAGATATAAATCATTTTGGGTTTTTCCCACTCAATCCAAATATTTGTTTAGTGCCAATGAAAGATAAACCGCTCAACGAAAGAATAATCCTTACAGGCGGAAAATTACAGGAAATAAATAATTCTATTTTAAAATCGTGCGATAGTTTTGCTATTGCGAAAAACCGAAAGATTCTTGAAGCACTAAAACTCATTAGTATTTAACAAAATTTTAGACCGCCGCCTCGCCGTGGAATTCAATCCGCCGTGGAATTTAATCGCAAATCGGGGGGAAATC
>CAIMDX010000042.1 GCA_903839905.1 uncultured bacterium | reverse complement strand
TTTATAAAAACCTGAAAAATTATGTTAAGGCTTTTAAAGAATTCATCGGCCATCTGCCGAAAGACGGTTATCTGGTCGCCAATAAAGACGATAAAAATATCCAAAAACTTTTGAAGACCAGAAAAAATTGGGGATTTAAAATTATTTATTACAGTTTAAAACAGCCTGAAGCTAAAAAGCTGAAAAAGATCTTAAAAATTCCCGGAGACCATAATGTCTCCAACGCCTTGGCCGCTTTGACCGTGGCTAGAATTTTAAAACTGCCGGATAAAATAATTTTCCAGGCTCTTGGCAGTTATCTTGGCTCTTGGCGCCGCTTTGACCAGCAAGAGATTCTTTTCAATAAAAAAACATTTTCGCTAATTGACGACTATGGCCATCATCCGAGCGAGATCAAGGCTACCCTGAAAGCAGTCCGGGAAAAATTCCCCAAAAAAGAAATCTGGTGCTTTTTCCAGCCGCACCAACACCAGCGGACCGATTTGCTTTTTAATGATTTTGTAAAAGTCCTGAAAGAAGCTGCAGCCAAAAAGTGGGCTGATAAAATATTCATCACTGATATTTACGATGTGGCAGGCAGGGAAAACGAGGCTTCAAAAAAGAAAGTCAGCGCCCAAAAGCTGGCCAGCGCAATCAAAAACAAAAAGGTTTCTTATCTGGCCAAAACCGAAATTCTTTCTTTCCTTGAAAATAATTTAAAAGGCAAAGAAATAATCCTGGCTATGGGGGCAGGGGACGTCTACCAAGTTTTCCACAAGCAATAGTTGCCTGAAAAAAATAAAGGATATAAAATAGAAAAGTAATTTGAAAAAATAACCCAAGGCTCCGCGCAAATTCATTTTGCAGGGGGTTTAACTACAATATAGGTTTTTCTCTTAACTCTGAATTTAAAGCGTTAAGCCAAATCTACATTGCAATATTTATGGATATACAGACAACTATGCTGATTGTTTTGGCCGTTGCCATTCTCGGCTTTGTCGCTTATTATATGATGGCTCAAAAGAAAACACCCGCCAAAATTGAAACTCCGAAAGAGAATCCGGTTCAGAAATAAATAGCAATGTCATTTTTAACTCCTCTTGCCTGAAAAGGCGAGAGGAGTTTTTCTTTACGATCTGCACAGGTGTCACCTGTGCAGATTTTTTTGCTCAAATGTTCTGCTTGGAAAAAAGGTGAAATTATTATATACTCCAAAAAGTTAATATCTACTAAGACTCTTGCCTTATGGACTTGCCGTCGCAATACAATCCCAAAGATACCGAAAAAAAGATTTACCAGTTTTGGATGAAAAACGGCTATTTCAAGCCGGAAAAAAACGCACCAAAAAAATCTAAAGGAGCTTATACTGTTGTTCTTCCGCCGCCGAATATAACCGGCTCCCTCCACCTTGGCCATGCCCTGAATGTTACCATTCAAGACGCACTTATCCGCTGGAAAAGAATGCAGGGGTATAAAACCCTTTGGGTGCCGGGAATAGATCATGCAGCCATAGCCGCCCAAAATGTAGTGGAAAAAAACTTAAAAAAAGAGGGGATCAGCCGTTTTGATCTGGGCCGTGAAAAATTTTTGGAAAAGGTTTGGGAATGGAAAGAAAAATATGGAGACATTATTTTGGACCAATTCAAACAGATAGGCATTTCCTGCGACTGGTCGCGCTGCCGCTTCACTATGGATAAAGAATATGTCAAAGCGGTTGAAACCGCTTTTCAATATTATTACGAAAAGGGGATGATTTATCGCGGAAAAAGAGTGGTCAATTGGTGCCCTCGCTGCCAAACCAGCCTTTCAGAACTGGAGCTTGCCCATCAAGAAGAAAAAAGCAATTTATGGCACATCAAATACCCTTTAGCGGAAAATAAAGACCAATATGTCACGGTGGCCACAACGCGGCCCGAAACCATGCTTGGCGATACGGCCGTGGCAGTCAATCCTAAAGACGAGCGATATAAAAATTTGATCGGCAAAAAAATAATCCTGCCCATAGTCGGACGGGAAATTCCGATTGTGGCTGATCCGATGATAGACCAAGCTTTTGGAACAGGCGCGGTCAAGGTCACTCCGGCCCACGACATGACTGATGTTGAAATAGGCCGCCGCCACAACTTGGAAACAATCCAGGTTATCAATGAATATGTAAAAATGAACGAAAACACTCCGGCCGCTTATCAAGGCTTGAAAGTTGCCGAAGCCCGTTTGAAAATAGTGGAAGAATTGACCGGCCTCGGCCTGATAGAAAAAATAGAAGAATATACGCATCAAGTGCCAAGATGCTCGCGTTGCAACGCCTTGGTTGAGAACCTTCCTTCGTGGCAATGGTTTGTAAAAATGGACGAGCTTTCCCAAAAAGCAATCAAAGCTGTGGAATCCGGAAAGATAAAATTCCACCCCAAGCATTGGGAAAATCTTTATTTTTCCTGGCTGAAAAATGTCCGCGACTGGTGCATCTCGCGGCAAATCTGGTGGGGCCACCGCATTCCAATCTGGTTTTGCCAGACCGAACCGGAAAAATATTTCCTTTCCATCAAACCGCCGAAAAAATGCTTGATCTGCAAAAAATGCCAGCCCAAGCAATCGGAAGATGTTTTGGATACCTGGTTTTCTTCAGCCCTCTGGCCGTTCGCTGTTTTAGGATGGCCCAATAAAAAGGCGAAAGACCTGAAAACTTTTTATCCGACCGACAGCTTGACCACCGGACATGACATTATCAACCTTTGGGTGGCCAGAATGATCTTTTCATCCCTTGAGCTGCTGAATAAAATCCCGTTCAAAGATGTCATCATCAACGCAATGGTCAAAACCAAAGACGGCAAAAGAATGTCCAAGTCTTTGGGTACGGGAATAGATCCTCTGCTGATGATAGAAAAATACGGCGCCGATGCCACGCGTTTTGGCTTGGCTTGGCAAATCACCGAATTGCAGGATATGCGTTTTGACGAAGCGAACATTATGGCTGGTAAAAAATTCGCCAACAAAATATGGAATGCCGCCCGGTTCGTTTGCTGGCAATTGCCGGATAAGGAAAAAATAGACATTAAAATAACCCCGAGGCCGAAAACCGAAACTGACAAAAAAATTCTGGCCGATTTTAAAGAGCTGGTAAAGTCAACTGATAAGCTTTTGGCGGATTTTGAATTCGGCAAAGCGATACAAGATCTGTATCATTTTTTCTGGCACAATTTCTGCGATATCTATTTGGAAACAGCCAAAAAACAGATCAGCGAAAGCCAAGATAAAAAACTGCAAGCCAATACCAGAAAAATCCTAATGTATGTTTTAACCAACTCGCTGAAACTTCTCCATATTTTTATGCCCTTCGTCACTGAAGAACTTTACCAGGTTTTGCCAATCAAAAACAAAAAGAAGGCGCTAATCATTGAATCCTGGCCCAAATAGAATAACTCAATTTGACTAAAAATATCTTATCTTGTATTTTTTGTTTATAAATAATTTATCCGCCCTACCGGCGATGACAATACAACAAATATGCCAAAAAATATTGTGATAAGTGACCCAAATGAAGATACTCTAATTAAAGAGCTGGAAAAAAGGACTGATGTAAAAGCCGCAAGAATTAAACGGTTATTAAAACTTCCTGATTTAACAAAAAAAGAAAACTCTCCTGTAAAAATCATAAATGATAAAATAATGGAACTCCCGACCTGGGCAAATTTTGACATAGTTGAAATTCCAAAAATTGTTACAGTTGAAGATGACTTTGACCTTCTGAACACTCCAGCCAATCACCTAAGCAGGAGAGAAACAGATACTTATTATTTGAATACGGATCATATTTTAAGGACGCAGATGACAGTGATGTGGCCGTATTATTTCCGAGACAAAGAAGTTTTAGAAAGATTGAAAAAAGATGGGGAAGTTGGCTCATTGTCGCCAGGCATTGTTTTTAGGAAAGATGAAATAGACAGAAAGCACTTTCCAGCATTTCATCAAACTGATTTCTTATATGTGTGCAGAAGAGATAAAAGGATCATTACATTAAAAGAGTTGCAAAATGTTCAAGCCGAAACCGTGAAAGCAATTTTCGGCGACATTGAATTCAGGTTTTTGGTTGATACTTTCCCTTTTACAGATCCATCTACTCAAGTGGAAATAAAATGGGGAGAAAACTGGATTGAAATTACTGGCGCCGGGCTTGTGCATCCGCAATGTCTAAGGAATTTTGGGTTAGACCCCGAGGTCTACAATGGCTGGGCCGGGACATTTGGATTAGACAGAGTTGCAATGATAAAAATGGAAATTCCGGATATCAGAATTTTATGGTCTGACAACCCAAGAATTACCAGCCAGTTTAAAGACATAAACAGCAAGTACAAAGAAGTCGGGCATTATCCGGAAATCACCCGGGATATTTCTTTTATCGTGGACAAAAGCGTCAGCTTAAACAATTATTATGAGATCATAAGAGATTTTGCCAACGATCTGATAGAAGAAATAAAACTTTTAGACACCTACGAAAACGAAGAAAAGTTCGGGAAAGACAAAATCAGCTATACTTTCAGAATAGTCTACCGGTCTCCGGAAAGAACCCTCACCAGCGAAGAAGTCAATGTGATTCAAGATAAAATCAGAAAAAAAACAGAAACTGATTTAAACGCGACCCTGCGCTAAAAAATAATCTTCATAATAAGATGCTGGAAACTAAAAAATTTCAAAAGAGGGTGGAGAATTTCGTCTGCGAAAAATGCGGCGCGGAAAACATCGGCAAAGGGTACAACGACCATTGCTACAAATGTCTTTGGTCAAAACATGTTGATATCAATCCCGGCGACCGCCAGGCAACTTGCGGGGGAGCGATGGAGCCGATAGCGGCCGAACCCAGAAAAACCGGCAGAGAATGCATTATCCACTACCAATGCCAAAAATGCGGCTACAAATACAAAGTCAAATCCCTTCCCGAAGACAACTTTGAGGAAATTTTAAAGCTAGTTAATAAGCCGATAAAGGACTGATTTTGCTTGATAAAAATTGACAAAAAGGCTTAAGAATAGGAAAATGGCTGTATATGAGAAAGCTAAGTCTAACCAGATTGGCCAACGAAAATTCTAACAGAATAATATTTTTAGAATTTGTAAAAATTGCTCAAAACTCTGCTGCGGCAGGGTTTTTTATTAGCTAAAATAAGAAAATGAATACTATCAAGAAAGGAAAAATAGAAGTTAGAATGGCGAAAATCGAAGACCTTCCCCAGATGTTAGATGTGGAAAGGGCAACATGGGGAAAGGAGGGAGCCACTGAAGAAATGATCAAATCTAGAATTGAAACATTTTCGGATGGAATATTAGTAGCATTGATGGATAATAAAATCGTAGGAACCTTGATGACCCAAATAATCAATGCCGATGATATTGGCCTTAAAACTTGGTATGGAATAACGGATGATGGTTTTATAAAAAAAACTCATACCCCTAAAGGAGATACTTTGTACGGAGTAAGCCTGAGTGTCCATCCTCTTTATCGACAAATTGGCATTTCAAGAAAAATATTTGAAAATATTGTAAAATTAATCGTTAAATATAATTTAAAACAAGTCATGCTTGGCGGCAGAGTTCCTGATTACTATAAGTTCGCAGATAAAATAAAGATTGAAGATTATATAAAAATAGAGGAGGATAATGGCAACATACCGCCCGACTCCGAGTTAACTTTCTACCGAAAATTTGGCTTAGACATCGTAAAAATTATTCCAAACTATTTTAAGGATCCTGAGAGTCTTAATTATGGTATTTTGCTAAGAAGAAAAAATCCTTGCTTTAATAAATTCTATCGTTGGTTTATATTGATAAACCAAAATTGGATACTAAATATATGGTACGATTAAACAAAAATTTATAAATTAACACCAACCTCTTCTTTCCACATTCTTCGACAGTTACAATCTAATTTTTGTAGTAAGCCGATATCATTGTTCTGACTATATTGTTGTAATGCCTCCTTTATTCTAAGAGAACAAATCTTACAATTAGAAGAAATGGCGATTGGGGGAGGAGAATCGTTAAATCCACCGATATGGAGAGGTCCTAACTGATAAGTTTTTTTTATTACTTCTATAGCGCTCCATAACCATGGAAGTTTATATTTCTTCTCCTTAAAAAGCTTCTCCATTAATGTTCCTTCTTGGATAAAGGCAACCTCTATAGCAATCTCATCGGTTCCAGACAAAAAAGCGTATTTAATAGTTTTGATTGCTTCCTCTATACTTTCTTTTTCTGTAAGATAAATTGGCTTTAAGAACACATAAGACAAGGTTATTATTCCGTTTTCCTTCAATAATTTAATTGTTTCTTCATATTTTTTACGCCCAAGTCCTTTTTTAATAAATTCATTCCTAATTTTATCGTTTTGAGCCTCCAATCCAATCCCTACAATAAGTCCTTTGTTGCCAAGCTCTTTCTTTAAAAGTTTAATCTTGTGAGAATCAATAAATTCTGCTCTAGACTCTATGAAAATTTTTCTAATAGATTGGCTTTCTTTAACTAGTCGAAAAATTTCCAACTGCGCGCTTAGGGGTATTTCATTATTGTTTAAAAAACTACCTCCATTATAGATTGCTAGAGATGTTGGCTTCTCTTTTCTAGTAAAATTGACTGCTATTTTATATAAGGCAATGAGATTTTTACTAGAAAAATTTTTACCTATTTCTTGAGATCTTTTTGAAAGAGCACACATGGTACAGCCTCCAGTTTTCCTCGCCCATTCACAACCTTTGCCAGGGAGTAAAAGAACTAGGCGAGTCATGCTTTTTTTCTCTTGAAAATCATAAATATCTTCAGTGAAAAAAAATTTTTCTTTATTGCTAAAAAAATTAAGTAAAAATTTAGCTGTTTTCTCGCCAAAAATTTTATTTGTTATCTCTAGGATGAACGGTAAAATTTGTAAGATAATCATGAATTTGATAAAATCAATTAAAATATTAATATCGTTTTTTTATGATTGATTCTATTGTCTTTTTCCTTGTTGCAATTTCCAGTTTAGCGGTAAGCTTGATAGTCTTCCGCCAAAATCCAAAAAATAAAGCTAATCAATGTTTTGCACGAATGTCGCTTTTCGCGATTATTTGGCTTTCTGCTAATTTTTTAGAAAACGAACCTTTATCTCTCTATTATAGAAAGCTGGCATTAGAATTAGACTTTTCTTCGGCAGTCTTCATGGTAGTCTCTTTTTATCTTTTTTGCTTAACTTTCCCTAAAAATAATACGATCTCTACAAAAAAAGAGGTAGCTACATATTTTCCAGCACTTTTTATATTTATTTTATCATTTACAAGTACTATCATCAAGAATATCAATCTTGATAATAGTACAATTATATTTGATAGAGGGAACGGTTTCTTTCTATATCTTATAGTCGTATTGTTCTATATATCTTTTGGCTTCAAGAATTTATATCAAAGATATAAAATTTCTACGGGGGTTGAAAAAACTCAAATTTTATATGTCTTTCTAGGCATTTTTATTTTTGCTATAATCGCTGCTCCTATAAATCTAATTCTTCCTCAGTTTATATTTGTTCCGCTGAGAATTGCTCGGATCGGAATATATTCCTTCTTCGCCTTTTCTATTTTAACCACTTTTGCAATCATTAGATATCACCTTTTTGATATCAAAGTAATCTTAACTGAATTGTTAGTTGGTGCGATGGGTATGGCCTTGGCTATCTTGCCATTTTCAATGCCTAATCAAGCATTAAGACTGCTAACAAGCGCCATCTTGTTCCTTTTTGCTATTTTCGGTTTCCTTTTAATCAGAGCCACCCACGAAGAAGTTGCGAGGAAGGAAGAGGCCGAGCGACTGCTTAAGGCTAAAACCGAGTTTCTTTCTATTGCTTCGCATCAGTTAAGGACTCCTTTAACTGCCATTATTGGCTACTCTTCAATGCTGAAGGAAGGGGATTATGGCAAACTGCCGGTAAAAGCGTTCGGGGCGATAGGACGAGTTTATGACTCGTCACAAGGAATGATCAAGCTGGTCAATGACTTCTTGAGCGTTTCAAGGCTGGAAACGGGAAAAACGGTTTTAAAGCCAAGGGAGGTTTCTTTGAAGGAATTGATAAATCAAACTATCGCTGAATTAAACTTTAAAGCGCAAGAAAAAAAACTTTACATTAAATATGAACAGCCAAAAATAGATAAAATCGTGAAAATTGATCCGGAAAAACTGAAAGAA
>CAIMDX010000041.1 GCA_903839905.1 uncultured bacterium | reverse complement strand
CGGCGTACAGGTTCGACCCGTGTAAGCCCGTCCATAATTCGTAACAAAAACGCCTCGCAAGTTGCGAAGCGTTTTTAAAATATTTGAGTTTTTTTAATTCCCTGCTTAGACTGTAATCTCGGCGATTTCCACTTCGGTAAAAAGCTGTCTGTGGCCAGTTTTGGCGTGGGATCTTTTCTTGGCTTTGTACATAAACTTAACGGTTTTCTTGGCTTTGGCTTGAAGCAATATCTTGGCAGTCACTTTGGCTCCTTTCAGCAAAGGCGCACCAATTTCTATTTTATCTCCGTCTTGAATCAATAAAACCTCGTCAAAATCAACCATTGATCCGACTTCCTGATCCAGCTTTTCTATTTTTAATTTCTTGCCTGGCTCAACAACATATTGTTTTCCTCCAGTTTTGATGACAGCTAACATAATCTAGATAAATTAAGATTTTATATAACAAACTATAACTCCAATATATTAAACTATTTCCAGAAAAAAATCAAATACCAAGGCTTCTTTTGGCTTTTGTTGGGTCTATCCTATCAAGGGCTTGTCCGCTTGCTGGATCTCAGCCGGAGAACGGTCTTCCTCGGTTATTTTAATAACATCCTTGTCTATTTTATTGAATTCCTTGCTGGCGCTGTTGTAAGCATTGACTGTGGTACCAAGATGGCCCCCTAATTTTTTCATATACTCGTCGTAAGCCATTAAATGGCGGCTCAATTGTTCCACCCGCTTACGAATCTCCTTGGCTGATTCTTCTATCTGCATAGACCTTAATCCCTGCAAAATCGTTTGCAAATAAACATAAAAAGAAGTCGGGGAAACAATATGCACCTTTTTCTCTCTGACAGCATAATCTATCATGTCGCGGGTATTGCTTTTCATTGCCCCTATCTTATTCACCAATAAATCGTAATATATCGCTTCGGCCGGGATAAACATAAAGGCAAAATCAAGAGTCCCCTCGTTCGGACGGATATATTTGGCCGTTTCGTCTATCCTGTTTTTTAAATCCTGGCAGAAAATCTTTTCCAGCTCTTCTTTTTTGGCGAGGTCTTCCTCTTGGATTATCCTGTTGTAATTTTCCAACGAAAATTTGGAATCAATAGGAATAATTTTGTCTTTCAAAAGTATCGCCGCATCCACGATCTGCCCGTCTTTAAATTTGTACTGCATCTTGTACTGGCTGGGACTGAAAACATTTTTCAAAAGTTCCTCTAAAAAATATTCCCCCAATATCCCCCTTTGCTTGGTATTTTTCAAAACATTTTCCAAGGATTGCAACTGCTCGGCAAAGCCGACGACTTGCTTATTGGTATTATCCAGCTCGGTCAATTTTTTGGTCACATCCTGAATTATCTTGGCGCTTTGGCCGAACTGCTCCTGGATGGCTTTAGTGGATTCCGAAAGCTTACTATCCAAAACCTGATTAAGCTGGTGGATCTGCTGTTGCAACATCATCACCGCACTGTTATCTTCTTTCTTCTCCGGAGGCTTCCTCAATAATAAAATTATCAAGACTGCCAGTCCTGCGATGATCAAACCAAAGAAAAAAATAGTAAGCCCGTCCATCAATATTAAGATTACTATCAGCGGACCGAAAAAGCAAACCGTAAAAATGGTCAAGCAAAACTGGTCAAGGCCGGGCCTTGACCAAGCTAGAGCTTCGGCGGTCCCGAGTTTATCGAGGGACTATGGCGAGGCCCTCCTTCGCTTCTTGCGGGAGGATAAAATGAAACCCGCCTTCGCCCCGCACGCTTGCGGGGCTATGGCGAGGCGCAGTAAAACCCGCCTTCGCTCGGCGAGAGCTTCGACCTTGAGATAAAATGAAACCCGCCTTCGCTGCCACGGCAGCTACGGCGCGGTAATACAAAAAGCGACCCTAGGAAGGGTGCTCTTTGATAAAGAAGTATTGGGCGGTTTTCCTAGACGAATCCGGGAGGCCGTTTCCCAAAGCTTCAGTTTCAATATTAATACTATACCACAATGGCAATATCCTGTCAAGGGGTGCTAGCATTGTAGGTTGATAAATACATAAGTAAATAGATATTTACGCCTACATTGAATAGAAAAGCCGAGAGGTGTAAATACACAATCT
>CAIMDX010000040.1 GCA_903839905.1 uncultured bacterium | reverse complement strand
TGTCAAGGGGTGCTAGCACCCTAAAAATACTACCTTTCCGAAAGGTAGAGTTAGTTATCCACAGGGATTAAAACTCAAAGCTGGTCAAAGCAAGAATTAAATTTTATATTGAAAATTTGCAATAGAAAAGCCCTCTTTTTAGAGGGCTTTTGGATGTTCGGTATCAGGCGGCAGTAAAGGCCGTTTTAACCGGTCGGCTATAACTGCCATAAATCGTTACGCTCCCGCTGGGATCCGGGCATTCAACTCCGTTCATCTCAAGCAAAACTATGTAGTCAGGCTTTATCTTCCGGCGAAGTATTTGTTCGCCAATCGTCTTTGAAAAATTTATTTTCTTTCCGCTCGGATGATGCAGGATTTCTGCTTCTTTAAGTCGTGTTATTTTTCCATCTTTGACCGCAAAATAAATCCTGAATCTGTCCGTTCCCCAGTTATAAATGTCTCTGCTCCCTCTCCTGTCTAAAAGATTTTCGGGAGCCTCTAAAAGAGAAATATCCAATCTCCCCCACGGAACAAAAGTTTCCCCCATCCCCTTTTCAACAATCTTGCTGATAAAAGGAAACTTTTTTATAAGAGCAAACTTGCCATTTACCGTTTTTCCATTAATCATTCTACGATAATCCGCCTCTTTTTATTTTCAAGGCAGATGTTTTTAAAAGATAACTATATATAAACGAAAATAACTATTTTGTCAAATTAAAATGGTAATGTGTACGGGCATATTGTACCTTTCTCGCTGAATTGGGTAAACGGCAGAAGCCCGGCTTCTGCCAAACTTTCACCCAAAACAAAAAGCGACCCTAGGAAGGGTGCTTTTTGATAAAGAAGTTTTGGGCGGAATCTCTAGACGAATCCGGAGAGACGATTCCAAAGCTTCAGTTTCAATATTGATACTATACCACAATGGCAATATCATGTCAAGGGGTGCTAGCACCCTAAAAATACTACCTTTCCGAAAGGTAGAGTTAGTTATCCACAGAGATTAAGACTCAAGGCTGGTCAAAGCCCCGCCTTCGCTCCGCATGATTGCGGAGCTACGGCGCCTGCCTGCCGGTAGGCAGGAGTAAAGCGGGCTTTGACCAGCTCAATGCAAGGATTAAATTTTACATTGAAAATTTGCAACAGAAAAGCCCTCTCCTTAGAGGGCTTTTTGAAGATTCTTTTAAAAACCTTTTTCAGGGTTTTTGAGGAGTTCTTCTCTCCTCTTTTTTGCCGACCTCTTTTGCCGGACTTTCCTCACAATGATTGTCCCATATCTCTTGTAGGTCATCTTTAAATACCCTTACGACAACCGGTACATTATAACAAATCCTGAAAGAACCAGACGATGATTCTATCATAAAATGTTTATTGTCAATTACAATCACCTGTAGTATCTTTACTGTGCTTCTTTCAGTCTGAATTCTATTATTTTTTGTCATCCAGTCCGGAGGCTCTTGTCCATCTTTATCTATTACTATTCGGAATAGCACGCCTTCATCTGTTTTTTCCGTAATGCTTTCTATAATTTCCGGTAAATTATAGAAATCCGATTTAAGCCTGGTTGACATAAAAACTTCTTTTTTCGCTTTAGAAAAAAAAAATTAGCAACGCTTCTTTAAATTTCGTTAGAGAAACATCCTCCCAATAAGGCAAACCCAATATCTCCATTAGTCTCTTTTTCCTTTTTTCCATTTTTTTCTTCTCCGGACTATTTTTTAGCCAGAGGGACTTAGTTAGATCAGGAGATGACTATTCTCCTGTTTCTGAAATTCCAAAACTATATTTATAGCTTTGGAAGCTCATTTAACAGGAGAATAACTTTCAATGCCGGAATTCGGATGGAAAAAAATCTAAACTTTTATTCTTTTGTAAATGTGCGGACTCTTCAATTTCAATGGTGATACTATATAACAATTGCTGTATTATGCCAAGCAAAAACACACAACAATAAAACCAAGCTGGTCAAAGCCCCGCTTTGACCAACTCAATGCAAGGTAAAAATCCTACCTTTCCGAAAGGTAGAGTTAGTTATCCACAGAGATTAAAGCTCAAAACTGGCCAAAGCCCGGCTTCTGCCAGTTTTTACTGAATTTTCCACAGTTAGAGGAATTTGGCGGTGGGGGTTGTGGCTTTGCGGAGGTCGCTGATACTGCCTTCAAAAATGATCTTGCCTCCTTTGGCTCCGCCTTCGGGGCCGACTTCTATGATCCAATCGGATTCCCTTAAAACTTCCAAGTTGTGCTCAATGATCAAAACCGTATTCCCCTTTTCTACCAAGCGGCGCAAAACGATCAAAAGTTTTTTGACATCGTCAAAATGCAAGCCCACGGTCGGCTCGTCCAGAACGTACATTGTTTGGCCGGTATCGCGGCGCGCCAATTCGTAAGCGAGTTTTATTCTTTGAGCTTCTCCTCCCGACAGAGTGGTGGCGCTTTGACCGAGCTTCAAATAGCCCAAACCTATGTCTATCAATAATTGCAACTTGTCTTTGATTGGCGGAATGTCGCTAAAAAATGCTCTGGCTTCGTCAACGCTCATATCCAAAACATCGGCAATGCTTTTACCATTGTATTCCGCTTTCAAAATTTCAGGCGTAAATTTTCTGCCGTTGCAGATGTCGCACTCAACGAAAACATCTGGCAAGAAATACATCTCCACTTTTTTGAAGCCTTCTCCTTTGCAAGCCGGGCAGCGGCCGCTTTTGGTATTGAAGCTGAAATAGGCCGGGCCCCAGCCTTTCAATCTGGCCTGGTAGCTGTAAGCGAAAAGATCCCGAATCGTATTAAAAATACCGGTATAAGTGGCGGGGTTAGATCTCGGCGTGCGGCCGATGGGGCTCTGGTCTGCCAAAACTACTTTGTTGACCTGTTCTATTCCCGCAATCTCTTTATATTTCCCAGGAAAAACTTTTGTTTGGCCGTTCAGCTCTTTTCCTAAAATTTTGGCAAGAGTATCAATGACCAAAGTGCTTTTGCCAGAGCCAGAAACGCCGGCTACGGAAACAAAACGGCCCAAAGGGATTTTAAGATCAACATTTTTCAAATTGAACTCGCTCGCTCCTTTTAATTCCAGCCATTTGACCTTGCTATCAATTTCCCTTTTGGGAAAATTAGTGGCTGTAGAAAGTTTTTTGGAAAGATATAATCCGGTTAAAGATTTTGATTTTAGCAAATCGCTGTAGACGCCCTCAAAAACAACTTCTCCTCCGTATCTGCCGGCTCCCGGGCCGATTTCAATTATCCATTCGGCATTTTCAATAACCATATCGTCGTGGTCAACGACAATAACGGTATTATTTATCTTGACCAAATCTTTTAACGCCTTGATCAAGCGGTCGGTATCGCGCTGGTGCAAACCCACGGTCGGCTCGTCCAAAACATAAATAATGCCGGACAAACCCGAACCCAGCTGGCAAGCCAGCCTGATTCTTTGGTTTTCGCCGATGGACAAGCTTTCGGCTTCGCGCGACAAGCTGATGTAATCAACGCCGACATCCAGCAAGAATGAGATTCTTTTGCAAATTTCTCTAATCAGCGGCTCGGCGATTTTTGTGTCGCCCTCGCCTAGAGTTTTTATAAACTTCTCAAAAAATATTTTCTCTTCATTGACCGGCATTAAGGTCACATCATTCATATTCTTATCGCCCAGCTTTACAGCCAAAGCTTCGGGCCTTAACCGCGCGCCATGGCAATCCGGACAAACGATTTCGCGCATATATTTTCCGATTTCGTTCCGTACATAATCTGACTCTGTTTCGCGATAAAATCTTTCCATTTTTGGAACAGCGCCTTCGTATTCGGGCAGAAAACTTTCATTGCCGTATAAAATTAAGTCTTGGATATCTTTAGTTAAATTTTTAAAGGGTTCGTCCAACGAAAAACCCATGGCATCGGCCGCTTCCTGCAAAGAAAATTTTTGGTAAGAACCGCCGGAGAGCCTCATCATGGAGCGGCTTAAGGCAAAGCCGGGCATGATTGCGCCCTCATTAAGCGAAAGGTCGGGACTCACGATTGAATCCGGGTCTATTTTTTTCAACTTGCCCAAACCTTGGCACAAAACACAGGCACCGTAAGGGCTGTTAAACGAAAACAACCTCGGTTCCATTTCTGGAAAAGAAATTTGGCAAGTTGGACAGGTCAAGGTAATTGATAAAATTTCTTCTTTTTCTTTCTTGCCTTCCATCCAAACGACAGTTACCCGCCCTTTGCCGATCCTTAATCCTTTTTTTACCGATTCCAATAACCGCTCTTTGGTTTCTTTTAACAGCGATTCCACTCTTTTCTTTCTGGTATTCATTGCCTCTTTTTCTTTTTTGGTCAGTTTTTTATCTCCAGTCAAATCTTTTTTGTATTCAATAAGCGAAACGCGGTCAACTAAAACTTCAATATTGTGAAATTTATTTTTATCAAAACTTTTCTCGCGGGCTTCGGAAATAGGATAAGTAATGCCGTCTATCCTGACCTGCGGCCAGCCTTCCTGAAAAATTTCCTCAATGGTTCCTTTGTGTTCGCCTTTTTTACCAATGACAACCGGAGCTAAGATAGAAATCCAGCCTTTTTCCGCCAACTTGTAGATATGGTCTGCTATTTGATGCGGCGTTTGCGAAGCCAGCGAACGACTACAAGTCGGACAATAAGCTTTTCCGACATAAGCAAAAAGCAATCTTAAATAATCGTAAATTTCGGTTAAAGTCCCCACAGTGGAACGCGGATTGGAAGAAATGGTTTTCTGGTCAACGGCCACGGTCGGCGATAACCCTTCTATTTTTTCCACATCCGGTTTTTTCATCCCTCCCAAAAATTGCCTGGCGTAGGAAGACAAGCTTTCCAGATACCGGCGCTGGCCTTCCTGGAAAATAGTATCAAAAGCCAAAGATGATTTACCCGATCCCGAAGTGCCGCAAATCACCACCAATTTATTTTTGGGGATCTTGAGGCTGATATTTTTAAGGTTGTGCACCTTAACTTTAGTAAGTTCAATAAAATCTTTTTCCATAGTCTGTCGCCCGCCTTCGCTCCGTTGCGCGGAGCTTCGGCGAGGCAAAGCCCGCCCAACACGGACAAAATTTACTAAAATTTAGCAATAAATTTAAAAAATAATTGTGACGAACTTGAAATTTTAGCATAAATTAACCAAATTTGGAAGCTAAAACCTACATCAAAGATACACCTATCGGAAAGGTGTCTTTTTATTGAAAAAGACGCTTTAAAATGATATTGTTGGCTTTAGCTTATATGACTGCTGACATCAAAGAAACCATTAAGAACCTGCCGGCTGATCCGGCTGTCTACCTGTTCAAAGACCAAAGCGAACGGATTATTTATGTTGGCAAGGCCAAGAACCTTAAAAAAAGGATTAGCTCTCATTTTCAGCGAAGAAAAGATGTCCGTTTTGATTTTTATGACCAGGTGGCTGATATTGATTTCATCAAGTGCCGCGATGAAAAAGAAGCGCTGATTTTGGAAAACAATCTGATCAAAAAATTCATGCCGAAATACAATATTGAATGGCGCGATGATAAAAATTATTCCTCTGTCGGGTTTACCAAAGAAGACTTCCCGCGCATAGCCATTACCCATAGGGCGCAAAAAGAAAATCTTGATCCTGTCGGCCCTTTTATTTCCGGCACGGAGCTGAAAAAATTTTTAAAGGACATTAGAAAAATCCTGCCCTACCGCACCTGCCGCAACTTGCCAAAAAAGCCTTGCCTGTACTCTGATTTAAAGCTCTGCCCTGCTCCTTGCATAAATAAAAAACAAAAAAAGAAGTATAATGAAATGGTTTCTGTTTTGAAAACTCTGCTAGAATTTTATGCTGAAAAAGACAAAAGGCTGGAAGGCTATGATATTTCAAACCTCTCGGGCACAATGGCAACAGGATCAATGGTAGTTTTTGAAAACGGGAAAAAGAAACCATCCGATTACCGCTTATTCAAGATCAAAAACATTGAAGGCCAAAACGATGTCGGATCGCTAAAGGAAATTATTAAACGCAGATTAAATCATCCTGAATGGAAAACACCGGACCTGATATTGGTTGACGGCGGCAAACCCCAGCTGAACGCGGTAAAAAATATCGGCATCCCCGCTTTGGCCATTTCCAAAGAAAGAAGCTTGGGAAAATTCGGCCGGGATAAAATCTTTTCCCTATTTTTCAGAGACTCGGTTTATTTGGAAAAATTCCCGGAAAAACTAAGAAATTTATTTATACAAACCCGCGACGAATCCCATCGCTTTGCCATTACTTTTCAAAAAAAACGCCGGATAAAAGCTCTTGAATTATGAATAAAAATAAATTTGAACTCGTCTCCAAATTTGAACCGCGGGGCGACCAGCCCAAAGCCATCAAAGAACTGGTGTCCAGCATTAAATCCGGAAATCAATTCCAGACGCTTTTAGGCGTAACCGGATCGGGCAAAACTTTTACCATGGCCAATGTAATCCAAAAGATCCAGCGGCCGACTTTAGTTGTTTCTCCTAACAAAACTTTATGCGCCCAGCTTTACGAAGAATTTAAAGCCTTTTTCCCGAACAATGCCGTCTCCTATTTCGTTTCTTATTATGACTACTACCAGCCTGAATCGTATCTGCCCCAAACCGATACTTATATCAATAAAGATGCCAAGATCAACCAAGAAATAGACCGGATGCGCCATGAAGCGGTCCAATCGCTTATCGGACGCAAAGATATTTTGGTTGTGGCTTCGGTTTCCTGCATCTACGGCTTGGGTTCGCCCGAAACCTACCAAAAATTCTCTTTGATCTTTAAAAAAGGCCAGGAGCTTAGCCATGACGAACTGATCAGCCAATTGCTCAATTTGCAGTACGCCAGAAACGACTACGAGCTTTGGCGCGGCAACTTCCGGGTCAGAGGCGCTTTTATTGATGTCTGGACTTTAGGCAAAGACCAAATTTTAAGATTTGAAATAGAAGGCGGAAAAATAAAAAACCTTTGGATCGGCGAAGTTCCCTTGGGAGATTTTACTTCTCAAAATCAACTGGAAGTTTGGCCGGCTAAATTCTGGATCAGCGAAAAAGAAAAAATAAAAGCCTCGCTAAAAGACATTAACCAAGAACTGGAAGAACAGGTTGAAAAATTGAAAGACGGAAAGAAGCTGCTGGAAGCGGAAAGATTGCAGCGCCGGACCGAATACGATATGGCCATGCTGCGCGAAACCGGCTGGTGCCACGGCATTGAAAATTATTCCCGCTATTTTGAAAAACGGCCCAAGGGGGAACCGCCATACACATTGATGGACTATTTTCCAAAAGATTATTTATTGTTCCTTGACGAGTCCCACATGACCATTCCGCAGGTCCGCGGCATGAACGAAGGCGACCGCTCTCGCAAAAAAACTCTGATTGATTACGGCTTCCGCTTGCCGTCGGCTTTGGACAACCGGCCGCTGAAGTTTGATGAATTTATGGAAAAAACAGGCACAACGATCTTCGTTTCAGCCACGCCCAATGTTTTTGAACGACAGCATTCCAAAAAAATAGCGGAACAGATTATCCGGCCGACTTATCTTTTGGATCCGGAGATTGAAATAAAGCCTTCTGAAAATCAAATAAAAGACTTGATGATTGAAATAGCCAAGCGCAAAGAAAAAAACCAGAGGATATTGGTTTTGACTTTAACCAAAAAAATGGCCGAGGCTCTTTCCCAATATTTTAAAGAAGCTAAGGTTAAAGCCGAATATATCCATTCCGAGGTTAAAACCTTGGAACGGCCAAAAATATTGGCTGATTTGCGCAAAGGAAAATTTGATGTGCTGGTTGGCATCAATCTTTTAAGAGAAGGTTTGGACCTGCCCGAAGTTTCGCTGATTGCCATTTTAGATGCCGACAAAGAGGGTTTTTTACGCGATGAAACATCGCTGATCCAAATAATGGGCCGCGCTTCCCGCCACCCGGAAGGAAAAATAATTATGTACGCCGACAAAATTACCGGTTCAATGAAACGCGCTATTTCGGAAACAAAAAAACGCCGCAAAATCCAAGAGGCATATAATAAAACTCATAAAGTCAGTCCTGCTTCCATTGTCACGACAATCAAAGATTCCCTTTCGGGAATGGGCAAAAAAGACGAAGAGGGTACTTATCTACCAAATAAGGAATTTCTAAAAGAACATCTGAAACGGTTAAGTCTAATGCTTGATATGGCCCGCCGCAATCTTCAATTTGAAAAAGCGGCTGAAATAAAAGAAGAGATTGAAAGACTTAAAAAGGGCCTTGATTAGGCGCGGTAATTTTTAAATACTTCCGCTAATAACCAAATAATATAAACCATCAAAAGCCCGACAGCTTCTTTTTTGGTAATTCTCCGGTCGGTACGGATAAAAATCAAGAACAAAACAGCCGAAAGAAACATTGCGGCTCTGGCCAAGACATAGATGGAAAAATCAGAAATAGTAAAAGGATTAATCAGCGCAACTATTCCCAAAACCAGCGTAGCAGGAATTATAACCGCTCCCATCAAATCTCCGAAGATCAGGTTCGTCTCCCCTTTGCGGGCTGAACTGATGGCAAAATAAAACTCCGGCAAAGAATTGCCCAAGCCGACTATTAAAACTCCGATTAACGCAATCGGAAGATTAAACTGCGAAGAAAAATCGCTGACAGCTCCGATGATTAAATTTGAAGCAATAAGAAGGGAGGCCAGCCCTAAAATAACTTTCCCCAGGTCAGCAATAAAAACTCTAAAAGCTTTCAAAGGCGGCAATTTTTCCTGTTCTTCATATATTTTGGTAAATCTTTCTTTTTTGGAAAAAAGCCAGATCGTATAAAAAATAAAGAAAGAAACAAGAATTGCTCCGTCCACTCGCGAAAGGTTGCCGTCTAAAATTAAGGCCAGAGGCAAAATAGCTGAAATAATAGTAAAAATGGCTGAAGTTTGGATGGTGCCGCCTTTCGCCGGTATTCCGTTGCGGGAAAATAGCACTGCCAAAGCCATGGTTACCGTTAAGTCAAAAACATTGCCTCCCACCACCTCGCCAAAAGCCAATTCGGGCATTCCCCTTAAAGCGGCTGAAACATCCACAAAAAGATTAGGCAAAGAGCCGGCCACAGCCATAACAAAAAAGGCTACCACAAATTCCTTTAATCCTAAAAATTTTGCGATTCTGCTTATTGCGCCGATAAGCAATTCCGCGGCCAAAAAAAGCAAAATACAGCAAGCTACGACCGCCAAAATATAAAATAGAGCTATCATATAAACAAAAACTATTTAACGAAATAAATTATTTCAAGAATCATCCCTGCCATCAACAATATTATTAATGGAAACATCAGCCATTTTTTTTGAGGCCTAATCTTATTGTACATCGCCAAAATCAATAATCCGTTAACCCCCATCATCGTACCGCCAACCAAAGAAATAACCGGAATAAATTGCTGGACCCCGATAAAAAAAACAATTAACGGAATAAAGCAAGTCAGCCCGAAAGAAACAGTTTTGCTAATCTTAAGGTCATAATGCAAAACTTTTTCCAAGGTCAAACCGCTGGTGATGAAAGAAGTGAAAGTGGCTATCAATCCGAAAATAAAACCAACCGTTGCCGCCCCCGGCCCTACTATATCGCGCAAAGAAGCAATCGCAGAATCATTTACGCCAGCACCCGCTATTGCCAAAGTCAAGAAAATAAAGAAAAAATAAATTGCCAGGGTCAGCAAAAGCGAAATAACGATAACTTTTTTCAACAATTTTTTCTTATTATGCTTACCCAGCATTTCTTCTATTTCCGGAATCATATCCAGCCCCCACAGGGAAAAAACGATTGCACCGTAAGGCAAAAATAAACTGCTTAAATCGCCTGTTTTAACCGCCAGATTGCTTAATTTAAAAAAGGGAAGGCCGAAAAAGAAAAGAGCTCCCAAGACGACAAAGAAAAGAACGAATCCCCAAAATTCTATTTTCGCAATAGCTTTGATCCCTAGAAAAATCAAAGCTGTCCCGATCAGCCAATAAAGAAAGGTATAAAAAGCTGAACTGTCTCCGCTGCCTATCTTGAAAATCGGATCAAGAATGCCGGACAAAAATTCCCCTCCCACAATCAAATAAGCCAAAATAGAACCAAGCGAGCTTATAACCATTGAACCCAAGGCTATTTTCTTTGCCAGCGGGCCAAGATGATATTCGGCGAATCCAGGCAGCCTTTTGTAATCAGGCGTAACCAAAGAAACTTCCGCGAACATAAGATAGAGTATGAACATCACTCCCCCTAGGATCAAAAAATATCCAAGCATCGTGAATAGTCCGACTTGGGCAGTAATGTAAGGCAAAGAAAAAATGCCGACTCCGACAATGCTGGCGACCAAAGTGGCGATAGCGTAAATTTCTTTTGGCATTTTCCAATCGGAACCTATTTTTTAAAAACAATGAATTTATAAACAGCAAAGTCCCAAACCATTGAAAACATTGTGGCAGAGGCTCCTCCAACTGTAGCCCAAAGATTTGGCGAAATTCCTCCTTGAGGGCCGATAACATTAACTACAAAAGAAGCTACGCCGACATTGATACAAAAGCCTACCAAACTCAATAAAAGAAACCTTAGAAGTTCCTGCTGGGTCTTCCCTGTATCATTTTTTTTAAAGGTCCAATATTTATTCCAAACAAAACTGTTAAAAACAGCGACCATAAATGAAATGGACTTGAAAATTGAATAGCCAAAGCCCACATTAATCCCGGTCAAAATCACTTGCACAGTCAGGATGCCCCAATCTATCAAGGTATTTAGAATTCCAACAGAAATGAATTTGGCAACTTGAAAAATGATTGGTATTTTTTGGCCTAAAAGATAGGCAATATATAAACAAGCCAAGGCGGCTAAGGGAACTGATAAAGCCATAAACAGGCCTATGTTCAGGGCTGATCCGAAAAAATTTATCAAATTAGGATAAAAAAACAAATCGTTGCGCGCATTTTGGAAAATAGCAAAAACCAGCCAGGCGACCAGCTCGCCGATTATTAAAATTGCCGCCAAGTCTATTTTTTTCCAAACTGCTTTAGTTTCGGGTTGGCCTGTTTCCATATTATTAAATAAATTTTCCGCCGGTCTTAAAAATAATAAAACAAAACGGAATTAAAAATTATTTTTTATCGTATTTCCCCATCCACATATTTTTTCTGGTGGCCAAAACCTCCATAAACATCTTAATAGTGTGGCTCATCTTCACTTTGCTTTCGGCATCATTGATCCAGCGGATCGGCACTTCCTTGATCTTATATCCTCTTTTTTTGGCAATAGCTAAAATTTCAGGATCAAAACCGAAATGTTTAATCACGCTAATAGAAAAAATTTCTTCCGCCGCCTTGGCGCTGAACCCTTTAAAACCGCATTGAGTATCCCAAATCCCGTAAAGGCCAAGAATCACTTGTACTAATAAGTTAAAGCCGTTGCCTAGAAATACCCTGAAAAAAGGCTGGGGTACTGCAATATCAGATCCTTTCATATCGCGGGAACCGATAACAACTTCATATCCGTTTTTGAATTCAGGCCAAAATTTTTCAACTTCTTGAATAGGCGTAGAATTGTCGGCATCTGTAAATATTCTATATTCCCCTTTTGCTTTAAGCATGCCCTGCCTTACTCCGAATCCTTTTCCCTGCCTTTGCGGCATAGCAATCATCTCTAAGTTTTTTATCTGGCTGGAAAAACTTCTAACCACATCAACCGTTCTGTCGCTTGATCCGTCGCTTACTACTATAATCTCTGATTCATAAGGCTGTTTTTGCAAATAACTATTTATTTCCGTTAAAGTTTTTGGAATTCTTTTTTCCTCGTTATATGCCGGGACAATTACTGACAAGTAAATTTTTTTAGGCTCCATATTTGATTGGCTTTATTCTTATCAAACCGTTATTAAAAATTCCTGTTTATTATTTCTGAAATTAATTTATTATATCTTTTTCTTCCCCCAACCGCCAGCTTTTGTTTTCCACATTTAACTTAAAAAATTATTTTCTCCATCCTGTAAATTCTCCATTAAAACAGTTCCCGGGCCGACAGCGCAATCCTTGCCTATCATCCTGCCCGGCATTAACGAAACATTTATTCCGATCTTGGAATTTTGGCCGATAATAATACCCAAAGATCTTAAGCCTGTTCCAACCATCTCGGTTCTTTTTTCTCGGCCGGTCTGTTTCTGCACCTTGGCTTTTATTTCTCCCCTATCCAAGCTAATGTTGGCCGCCACCGTACCAGCTCCGATACGGCAGCCGGAATCAAGGATAGAGTCGCCGAAGTAGCCGGAATGGATGTGAACATCTTTTTGAAAAATAACGCGCGCAATTTCGGCCAGTGCTCCCACTAGCGCGCCTTTTTCCAAATCGCAATAATCGCGAACAACGGAATTATTTCCAATAACAGAATTTTCGCCGATATAGCAAGGGCCCTTGATTACTGCCCCTTCGTGGACTATTGTATTATCCCCTATAAAAACATTGCCTTTGATAACCGCTGTTTCGGCAATCTTGGCAGTTTCGGCGATTGCCGGACCAGCTAAAAATTTATTAAATAAGTGATCTCTAATGCCGAACAGCTGCCAAGGATATTTTAAAGAAACCCTTGCCTGGTCGTCTGCTAGGCGGACCATTCTGGCCTCGTTAGCTTCCATATACAAAGAAAGAGTCTCTTCAAAATCATTCAAATGTTCCGTTCTGCCAAAAAAATCAAAAAGTTTATTTTCTAAAAGGTAAATCCCGACTATCCTAAGATCGGACGGCTCTTCTCCTTTTTGAGGCTTTTCAATCATGCCCGTTATCCTCTCTCCCTGCAATTTGGCTATTCCGTAAAGCCAGGGATTTTCAGTCTTCTGCCCAAGCAAAACAGTTTTTGCCCCGGACTTTTTGCCTTGAAAAATCATTTCTTTGATGATCTCAGCGCAATCAGGCTCAACCGACCAAAGCAAAAAAAATTGATCGTCCAGTAATTCTTTGGCGAGCAATAAAGCGTCTCCAATGCCTGTAGGATCTTTTTGCACCACAAACTTTATTTTTTCAAAATCGCTTCCGCACTGCTTCAATTCTGCCTCCGCTTCGCAATTCGGCCCCTGGACAATAATCATCTCTTCTATGCCTGCTTGTTTTAAGCCCTCTATAGTGTACCAAATCAAAGGCTTGCCCATTATGTAAAATAATGATTTATGCTTGGAATTAAGCGGCCAAAAACGGGAAGATTCCCCGGCGGCCAAGATAATCGCTTGTTTTGGATCGTTATTCATCTTTATTTCCCCGTTGCTGCTTTCTTAATAATTTCGCTTTGGCTGTTAAATTCGGCTAGATCGCTATAAGAAATTTTGACATAAAAAATTCCGGCGGCATAAGACGCCACTTGGTATTGGCCGAAAATAAAGGTCAAGCCGTCTTTGTCAAAAAGAAAATTTTCATAATTTTCTTTTTTAGGAGCCGTGCCTTCGCTGGCCATAAATTCATCATAATATTCTCCCAGCTGTTTTTTGACTTCTTCTTTGGCTTTTACGGAAAGCGCTTCTAAATAGCTGCTATTAGGATTAAAAAAATCATCAAGCTGCAATTGCTTCTTGCTTTTGATGTCATAGTTGAAAACCGAATTATAAGTTGAGGGATGAGCCATGCCCTCAACATAATACATAGTTTCGGTTTTAAAACTTAAAAAAGAAGCGTCGTACCAAAAAGCCTGATACTCGCTTATTAATTGGCTCTGGGCGCCAACTTCTTTAACTGCATTATCAGCTACATCTTTCTTAAAATCTTCTGAATCTTTTTCCGCCTTGTCTTTAAAATATTTTGATATT
>CAIMDX010000039.1 GCA_903839905.1 uncultured bacterium | reverse complement strand
TTATCGGAAACATTGTCCAAATAGCCTCCAATGAGATTGTCGCAACCGATCACTTTGCAGCCTCTATTAATAAAAGTATCTGCCAAATGGCTGCCTAAAAATCCCGCAACACCCGTAATTAAAATTTTGAGGTCCTTTTCCATGGTTTCTATTGTTTTTATTTATTCCCGAATTTTAACCTATTTTTAGCAAAATTTAAATTATTACAGTATTCTCTCCTTGGTCCAATGCTGTAAATAATCCAAAGCTGCTATCTTACTGTAGTTTTATCGTCTGCTTCTTTTGCGCTGAATCATAAACAGCTTCGGCAAGCTTTACCGCTTCAAGACCGTCAGAACCCGAGATCAGAGACTGACGGTTTTCTTTTATGGCTAAAGCAAATTCTTTCCACTCTTCAAGCCAAGACTTATCCTCGCCCCTAAAATCAATTATTTCTTCGGTAAATGGTTTTTTAAAATCTCTTTTTCCAAAAATAAGTTTTTCAGGATCGTAGCTCCCGCCTAGACCTTTAATGGCCAGGTAGCCTTCTTTTCCATATATTTCAAAAGAAAACAAATTTTTCCATTGGGTCCAGCTGACATGGCAGAACGAAGTTTGATCTTTTTTGGTTTTAAGAACAAAAAAAACATTATCTTCCAAGGGAGCGATCTCCCAAAAATTGGTAGAGATACTGCCAAAAACTTCGCTAAAATCGCCCAAAAACCAATGGGATAGATCCAAGATATGTACGCCCTGGTCCATCAGCTGTCCTCCTCCGCTGATCTCTTTTTTCATTCTCCAGTCCTTTTCATACCCTTCTCTTCCTCCTATACCATAAACGCCGCGCACAAAAAGTATCTCCCCTATCCGACCCTCATCAACCCATTTTTTCGCTTGGGCTATTGCCGGATGATGGCGAAGATTAAAACCGCATTTTAATTTGCGATCGTTCTTTTTAGCTTCGTCCATCATTTCTTGAGCTTCTTTCACATTTAGAGCTAAAGGCTTTTCGCATAAAACATGTTTTCCGGCTCTTAGGGCGGAAATAACCATTTCTCTATGAAGATTTGGAGGGGTACAAACTATTATTACTTCCACATCATCTCTTTTAATTATTTCTCTCCAATCATAAACTATTTCGCATCCAAAAGTTTTGGCAAAAAGCCGGGAGTTGTCATTTTCCCTTTCTTCGGCTGCTACGATCAAAGAATCGCCCGCCTCTTTGACTGCTTTGGCTAAACGCCGGCCTTGGCAGCCGAGCCCGATAATCCCTACTTTCATAATATTATTCTTAAAGTATATGAATTAGATTCGTTGATTTTATTGATCTTTTCTTTGTCCCACTCTCTCCAATGATCCAGCTTGGCATTTATTGTTTTGCCGGTTAAATTGTAAGATCCGTCCGAACACAAGAATGATATCAGATCAGCGGCCAGTTGCGGCGTGTCCCCTCCTTCTTTTTCTTGTTTTTTTGCTTTTTCGTAAAAAGCCGCTCCGGTAACTTCCGGGCCGGCTTCAAGAGCTTGCTTCAACATTTGGGTATTTACGGAGCCGGGAGCGATCGCGTTGACTTGAATATTATATTTTTTCAATTCCTCGGCCAGGGTTTCGGTCAAACGCACAACTGCTGCCTTTGAGGTGGCATAAGCTGAAAAATTCGGCCGCGGATTAAAAGCTCCGCCTCCTGAAAAATTTACGATCTTGCCGCAACCTTGCTTGATCATAGCCGGCAAGACACTCTTTATAAAGAATACGGTCCCATTAAGGTTCACATCTATCGTCTCTATCCATTTATCAATATCGTTATCTGCAAACGGTCCTAGGGGGCCTTGGATGCCTGCGGTGTTGACCAGGATGTCTATTCTAGAAAATCTTTTAAGGACAGTATCAATCGCCTTGTTTACTTCCTCTTTTTTGGAAGCATTAACTTTGATGGCTATATGTTCGCAATCATATCCTTCTAATTCCTTAGAGATGATATCCAAATTAGCCAGGTCAACTAAGACGACATTGCATCCTTCTTTGGCAAATGTTTTGGCAACGGTACCACCTATGCCTCCCCCCGCCCCAGTGATGATAACTGTTTTATTTTTTAATATCATATTTTGTAATTTAAATACCAACACCGTAATAATCAAATCCCGCATTTTTGACAGCTACCGGATCCAAAAAATTCTTGCAATCCACTATCACCGGCTTCTTCATTCCTTTTTTGATCTCGAAAAAATTTAAATCCTTAAATTCCGGCCACTCGGTGATCAAAAGAACAAGATCGGAATTTTTTGAAGCGCTGTACGGATCTTTAAATATCTTTAATCCGCTTGTTTCTTTAGAGGCGTTGACCATGGGGTCAAAGGCTTTAATATTGGCCTTGCAAGATATTAATTCCCTGGCTATTTCTAAAGATGCCGAACGCCGCAGGGTACTGGTCCCCGGCTTATAGGTAAGCCCTAAGATCGTAATGTTCAGGTCGGAGATTGAACCGAATATTTTCTTTATCTTTTTTACGATTTTTTTGTTCCGTTCCTGATTTATTTCCAAGATAGAATCTATTATCCGCGTCTTCACTTTTTTTTGTTTTCCTATGCCCTTTAGAATATTCAGATCTCTGGCAAGAGTGCCTCCGGAAAATCCCAAGCCCGGATTTAAAAATGCATACTGTCCGATCCGTTTGTCGCTTTTCATTCCCTCTGCGACTTTTTTGGCGTTAGCGCCTGTCACTTCGCACAGATCCGCTATTTCATTTATAAAACTGATAGAATTGGCCAGCCAGGAATTGATGGCGTGCTTTACCATTTCGGCGCTGTTCAAATCCATATAAATTTTAGGGGCTTTGATGAAAGAATATATCCTTTCCATCTCTTCTTTTGTAGCTTCATCCTCCAACCCGATGATCAACCTATCGGGTTCCAAAAATCTTTTCAATGCCTGCCCAAGCATCAAATTTTCCGGATTGTAGACTACCTTAAATGAAAGATTTTTATTTCTTTTCAGAATAAAATCTTTAAGGGCTCTTGATGTTCCGACCGGCATTTGGCTTAATATCACCAGCGTGAATTCCTTTGACGCAAATTTAGCTATTTCCTCGCCAGCTTTATAGATGATGGACAAGTCCAGTTTATCTTTTTGGTCCACCGGCGTGTCAAAGGTCAGAAAAACAAAATTTGCTCCACTAAGCGCTTCTTTAAAAGAACTTGTAAAACTGATGTTTTGAGTATTCTTGGCTAACAATTCTTCCAATCCCGGCTCGTATAACGGCGGTTTCCCCTTTTTCAGATCATTTACGGTTTTAACATTGAAATCCACTCCGCAAACTTTGTATCCCGCATTGGCCAGGCAAAAAGAAGTAACGCATCCAAGGTGCCACAAGCCAATGACGGATATTTTATCTTCCGGGTTCATAGATCCAACAGAAAAATTAAGATTTTAGTAATCTCTGGGTTGCTATTCTTATTGCCTCATCAGAACTATGGCTCGGTTCCCAGCCCAGCTTTTTAATTTTATCAATATTATAAAGCACTACAGGGACATCTCCCTTCCAGCCGCTTTTTCCTCCCGTATATTTCAACTCTACATTCTTTAATCCCATCTCTTCAATAATGATCTGGGCTATTTGGGTTACTTCGCTAAAAGATCCGTTGCCTAAATTAAAAACATCAAATTGCTTCTCGGATTTTTTAAAAGCGGTGAACATGCCGTTAAGACAGTCTTCAATTAAAAAGAAATTT
>CAIMDX010000038.1 GCA_903839905.1 uncultured bacterium | reverse complement strand
TCGCGCCAAGAGCTTATCCAATTGGAAAACATGGAATACATTATCGTTTCCGAAGTCGGACGAACGACCAATTTTTCTTCCAATTCTTTCCCTCCGCCGATCGTTACCACCGCAAGTTCCGGCGAAAAACCTTTGATATGCTCTTTTTCTTTATCTAAAAAACTTTCCGGAATAAAAAGCGGAAAATAAGCATTCTTAACGCCATTGGTTTTTATCTTTTCGTCTAAAACTTTTTGGATCAATTCCCAAATGGCATAGCCGTAAGGTTTAAAAACCATACAGCCTTTAACTGGCGCATAATCGGCCAAACCGGATTTCAGAATGACATCGGTATACCAGCCGGAAAAATCTTCCGATCTTTTAACTAGCTGTTTTTTCTCAAAAATTTTTTCTGCCATATCTGTTAAAAATATTGTTATCCTTCAAAGAAAATGACTTCGCCTAAAGCCTCCTTCCCAAAACAATGGACAACTTCTAAAATTTTTATCTTAAAAAAGCATGCCTTTAAAAACAAAAATATCTTTAATGGTTATTAGAACTGCTAAACATATTAAAACCACCACTCCGCCTTGCTCTATCTTGGCCTGAAGCTCCAAAGAAAACCTCTTTTTGTCTATCGCCTGAAGAACTATAAAAACTATTTTTCCTCCGTCGAAAACCGGCAAAGGCAAGATATTGGTCGTGGCCAGAGCCAAAGAGATGATAGCTAACAAATTTATCATCTCTAGCCATCCATAATCAATGGTCACTTTCGTGAATACATATATTCCCACCGGACCGACAAAAGAATTTCCCAACAGCTTAGCGGTCTTTTGGACAACAGAAATATTGATGATGCGACCGATGGCCGAAAAAGAAAAATTGGTGACATTATAAGCATGTAGGAAGCCGACAGCCGCTTTTTCCAAAGGCGTCTTGTAGGTCAAAAAAGCTACATCTATCATACCCAAAGAATCAATCTGATCTTTAGGAAAAACAACCGACAAATTTTTCTGCTGGCCGGAATCCAAATTTTCCAGTTTTAAATCCATCGGCTGGCCGGCATCTTTTTCAATAAGATCAAAAAATTCCTGATAACCGGAAAGAGCCTGACCGTTGGCCGAAAGGACTATTTCCCTGCTGGCCAAACCGGACTCTTTGAGAAAAGATTCGGCTGAAGATCCCGGCTCTTGATTAACGAACATGGGACGATTCTGCTGCTGCCCGGCGGGGAAGCGGTAATCCGAGAAAGACAAAGGCTGTTTGAATAAAAAATTGGAATAAATACCCAGGAAGTAGAAAACTGCTACCGCCAGAATCAAGTTCATTAGAACCCCGCTGATGATGATCCAAAATTTTACCATCGGCTTTTGCGATTCGTAAGACCGAGGATTGGCAACCGCGTTCGGGTCATTGATATCTTCTCCTAAAAGCTTGTTGTATCCTCCGAGAGGAATCAATCCTATTCCATATAAAGTCTCCCCTATTTGCTTTTTGTAAATCAAAGGGGGGAAGCCCAAAACAAATTCTTCCACCTTAACTCCTGTTTTTTTAGCCGCCAAAAAATGGCCGAGCTCATGCACAAAAACAACCCCGCCAAGGACAATGATAAATGCGATGATAGTGATAATAAGGGCCATAGCCTAACCGAATTTAAATTTATAGTTGTTAATCTAGCACGCTTCGTCATCAGCAGATAAAAAATCCCAAATCCCAATGTCCAATGACCAACTAAATCCCAACTGCCTAAATCCTAAAACGAAACGATTGGGCATTGGGATTTGGTCATTGGGGCTTATCGGATAATTATTCTTCCAACTCCTTCTGTTTATTCTTTATCAGGTCTTCTATTTTTTTACTGTATTCGTCCACTAATTTTTGCAGATCGTCTTTGCCTCTAAATTTGTCATCCTCGCGGATATTCCCCTCTCTTTGCTCTTTCTGCAAGGTAGACCAAGCCTCGTCACGGAACCGTCTGATCGTTTTTTTCCCTTCTTCTTCGGTTTGGGAAAGGACCCTAACCAGCTCTTTGCGAAGATCCGTAGAAAGAGACGGCAAATTAACTTTTACTCCGTCTTGATCAACCGAGCATCCCATCCCAGCTCCGTGTTCAAGGATGGCTCTTTGTATCGGGTCCATATAAGAAGCATCCCAGCATTGGATCAAAAGCTGTTGGGCGTTTAAAATAGAAATGGCGCCCAACTGTTTAACTGGCATTTTTTCTCCAAAAATTTCAACCTGGATATTTTCAACCAAGGCGGGGCTGGCGCGGCCGGTGCGGATAGACGACAATTTATTTTGAGTGAAATCAACTACTTTTATCAATTCCGGCTTAATTGAATCTATGATTTGTTTATATGTCATCATATATTATTTTATTCCCGCCAATCTTTTTCTTGGGATTTTTAACCTGCGAAATTGATTAGACGGCTGTCTATACCAGACAGGCTAAATATTTAAATTTAACATTAAATTTTCTAAAGCCAATCTTTGGTTTACATTGGTCGTTTTGATTAAATAGACCGTTTCTTCTAAATTTTTAATTGACTGAACAAAACTGGCTGGGGCTTTCGGATTAGCAATCAGCATGTCCCTTAATTGCCTCTCCCATAAATCCAATATTTCATTTGTGCTCTCGGGAATATCTGTTATTTTTTTTACATAACTGAATTTTTCCGGAATTTTGGCTTTGATAATTTTTTCTATGTCCGCCAAAATTTTTTCCCGCACCGAAAATTTTTCCGGGTCTTTTAAAAAATCTATTGCCTGGCCCGGTCTTCCCAGAGAAAGCTTCGTAATCTTTTCGGCTTTCGTTTTATCCGCCCCCAAATTGATAAGCATTTCTTTGATCTCTGTATCGGAAGCCAAAAAAAATTTCATTGTTTGGACTCTTGAAGAAATTGTTTTCAAAAGCATCTGCGGATTGGAAGAAATCAGAATCAAAAGAGTTTTTCCTTTGGGCTCTTCCAGAGTTTTTAATAGGCTGTTTTGGGCCTCTGGCAACATAAGATGGGCATCGTCAATAATCCCAACTTTTATTTTAGCACTATAGGGCTTTAACGAAAGACGCCATTCCAAATCTCTTATTTGCGCTATTTTGATGGACCCTTCTTCGGGCAGAATCATGGCGAGATCGGGGTGAATCTTTTTTTCAACATCAAGGCAAGCGCGGCATTTTCCGCAAGCAAGATCGCCGGACCTATTTTTTTCTTGGCAAAAAATAAACTTGGCCAATTCCAAAGCTAAAGTTTTTTTGCCGACTTTATCCGGGCCGGAAAACAAAAGTGCATGCGGCAGCTTTTCCATATCCGCCATCTTTTTTAAAATCTGCCATTGTTTTTGGAAACCGATCAGCATAATTGCAAAATTTAAATCTTTTTGGTCATCACACTGCGCTTGTAAAGATCAAGATTGTCCAACATCAGTCCCGCTCCCTTCGCCACGCAGCGCAAAGGATCGTCGGCAACGAAACAAGGCACGCCGATGGATTGGGAGATCAAAATGGAGACATTTCGTATCAAGGATCCTCCTCCGGCCATAACCATTCCTGTATTCATAATATCAGCTGCCAACTCCGGCGGAGTATCTCTCAAAACATCTTTCACGCATTGGACGATCTCTCCTAGCGGCTCCTCTATGGCGGTACAAATTTCGTTTGAAGAAACTTTTATCGTCTTAGGCAGGCCTAAGATGAGATCCCGCCCGCGAATTTCCAAAAATCTTGGCTCTTTTTCGTTGACCGCGGTGCCGATCTTTATTTTTGTTTCTTCGGCCGTTTGGTCGCCAATGGCCAAATTATATTTGTCTTTGATGTATTGGGCAACCGCTTCATCAAGCTCATCGCCAGCGATGCGAATGGAACGGCCGGAAACAATCCCGCCCAAAGAAATCACAGCCACTTCGGAGGTGCCGCCGCCCATATCCAAAATAAGATGGCCTGAACAAGAATTGATCGGAATACCCGCGCCGATAGCCGACAAAATAGGCTCTTTGGCAATAAATACTTCTTTAGCTCCAGCCAAAATGCCGGCCTCAATAACCGCCCTCCTTTCGGTTGAAGTAATGCCAACCGGCACGCCGATCAAAAGTTCCGGCTTTATAAAACGGTAAAATCCGGTACAAACTTTCTTGATAAAATATCTCAACATCGCCTGGGTAATGCGATGATCGGCGATCACTCCGTCTTTTAATGGACGGAAAACCTGGATGCTGTCCGGAGTGCGGCCAACCATCTCTTTAGCGTCTTTGCCGACAGCCAAAATCCTATTTTCACCGAGGGAAACGGCAATCACCGAAGGCTCGTCTAAAACCACCCCCTTCTTGGGTAAAAAAACTAATGAATTTTTTGTTCCTAGATCAATTCCTATTTTCATATCTTTTTTCTTTTCTAGACTTTAATTCTTTTAATATCGGCTCCGATCTTTTGGAGTTTTTCCTCCATTTTTTCATAGCCGCGGTCAATCTGATAAATATTTTTCACCACGGTCGTGCCTTTGGCTAAAAGCCCGGCAATGACAAGCGAAGCGCCGGCCCTAATGTCCCAGCTTTCAATATCAACTCCGCTTAAAGGAGTTTTGCCAAAAACGATAACGCGGTGAGGATCAACTATCTCAATATCCGCTCCCATCTTTTTAAGCTCCTGGGTATAGTTGAGCCTATTTTCGTAAAGCGGGTCATGGATCAGGCTTTTCCCTACAGATTGAGTTAAAAGCGGCAATATCACGGGTAAAAAATCAGTGGCAAAACCCGGAAAAGGCAATGCCTGGATTCGCGCAGCCCGCAACTCGGGGGAAGCATAAACTTCCACAAAATCTTTACCCTTTTTTAAATTAACTCCCATTTCTTGCAATTTATCCAAGAACAAGTCCATATGATCCGGCATAGCGTTAATGATTTTGACCTTGTCTTTGGTAAAAACGCTGGCAACAATAAAAGTTGCGGCTTCGTTGACATCAGGAATAATACGGTAATTAACGCCGGAAAGTTTTTCTTGCCCTTCTATTTTTAAGGTATGAGTGCCGATGCCTTCAATCTTGGCTCCCATTTCAACAAGCTGGAAACAGAGATCCTGGACTTGAGGCTCCGCCGCCGCAATTTTTATAACGGTAGTTCCTTTTGCCAAAACCGCAGCCAGAATCAAATTCTCGGTGGCAGTCACAGAAAATTCCTTCAAAATAACTTCGGTTCCTTTTAATTCCTCCCGCTTAAAATGATAAAAATTATCTTCGGCAAAAGATTTTACTCCTAAAGCTTCCAACGCTTTAAGGTGCGTAAAAATCGGCCTTAAGCCGATGCGATCGCCTCCCGGATGGGCGATTTTAAATTCTTTAAAACGGGCGGCCAAAGCTCCTATTAATAAAACAGATATGCGGGATTTGCCGACTAGCGACGGATCAATCTTGTTCGGATCAAGATCAGGTCCGGCTTTGATTTTTAATTCATTTTTGCCTATCCAAGAAATTTCCGCTCCCATCCCTTTCAGAACTTCAACAAGCCGAAAAACATCTTCCACTAGCGGCATGTTAGACAAGCGGCACTCTTCTTGCGTCAATAAAGCCGCGGCCATCGCTGGTCCGGCCGCATTTTTATAACCCCCTATTTCTACTTCTCCTGATAGGTATTTGCCTCCTTTTATGATGAATTTCTCTTCCATTACGGGTATCTTAACTTAATTTTTTTGGGTTGGCAAGCCTGAAAAATTAGGCTATAATATCCAAAAATGACCAAAAAAACGCGTACTTTTCTCTTTCTGATCTTGTCTGCCTTTTTTGTTTTGGCAGCGATAAGCGCTGTTTTTTACGCCCAGGGATACCGCTTTGATTTCAAAAATTTCAAATTCTTAAAAACCGGAGGGATATTCGTTAAAGTTTCTCCGTCCAACGCCAATATTATTTTGGACCAAAAATTAATTGGCCGGACCCAGCCTATCAACGACTATCTTTTTATCCAAAGCTTATTGCCCAAGGAATACAATATCAAGATAGAGAAAGAAGGATATTCTTCCTGGTCCAAAAATTTGGAAGTCAAAGAAACCGAAGTAGCCGAAGCTAAAAACATCATTCTCTTTCCCCAAAAAGTTTCTTTTATCGTAACCAAATCTAATATTAAAAATTTTTATCCGCTGGACGGCGAAAAAATAATTTTACAAAAATTGACCGGATCAAGCCAGGCGGAAGCATTGTCCATCTATGATCTCGGACGCGACAAAGAAACTGAACTAGAAAAACTCAACATTTTCTTGGCCGGATATGAGCTGTTGGAATTAAAAACCCTGGACTCCCAATCCCTGCTGCTCTATTTAAAAAATAAAAAAACGCTGAAAGAAAATTACTTTTTTGTTGATTTGAAGACCGACAATCCCTTGGCGCAAAAAACCGATTTTCTAAGCAAAAAAACCGGGAATATTTCTTTGGCCAGCTCGTTCGGAGAAGAATTTTTCTTTTGGCAGGAAGGAAATTCCATTTTTAAAAAATCTCTCAATTCCAGCGATTTGCCCGTCCAATTTTTAGAAGACAAAATTGAAACTTTCATCTTGGCCAACGGCTATTTTTATATTTTAACCCAGGATGGAAAAACTTTAAAAATAGACCAAAGCAAAAACTTTCCAAATCAGGAGCTGACGGAAAAACAATTTAATCTTAAGGAAAATTCAATTTATGAATTAATGGTCTTTGATGGAAGGCCGTTTTTAAAAGAAGATGAAAGCCTTTATGCTCTGGATGAAAAAAACAAAAGTTTTGAAAAAATATTTGACGGCATAAAAAGCGTAAAACCGTCTCCTTTTGGGGACAAGCTTCTTTGCCAAATGCAGAATGAGATTGAGGTTTATTTGCTTAAAAAAATTGATGTTCCCTCTCAGGAGCCAGCCGGTTCTAAAATTTTTATCTCGCGCTTCAGCCAGCCGGTCCAAGGCTTAGACTGGATTGAAAACGATTATTTCGCCTTTGCCGACGCCGGCCAAATAACCTTAAGCGAAACCGATACCCGCTCCAACCTTAATACTTACAACATCGGCCAACTCGCTGACCCCAAAATCTGGTTCTGCCAAAAAAACAAAAAACTCTTCGTTCTAAGCAATAACTCCCTCTTCGCTTCGGACAAGCTTTTGCAAACAGGACTGGGATTCTAAAACAACTAAAAGCCAGCGCCAGCCTAGCTACCTTTAATTTTTCCGCAAAAAAAACACGCTATTTCTAGCGTGATTTTTAAATTTTATCCCGTCTTAATTGGACGGAATGAAATCGGCTATCACCCCTTTTCTGATGAGCTTGTTTTCCCAACAAGTCTTTCGTGTGATAGTGTCAGAATTACACGGACAATCCCCGGAAACGCCCAACAGAACATTAGAATCAAAAAATACGCACAACTCTGTCTTTGACCCGTTTTCCTGGGTTAAAGTCAAAGTTTTACCGTCTTGCGACCATTTCCCTTTACTCTCTTGGTTGCTATAAACATCACGGAATTCATTGTTTTCCTTCAACTCCACAAAATGATCTTTTGACACTAAATAAGTGTCGGGTATAACTTTCATCTCATCGGAGCTTATTGCAATTTGATATTCCGGCAATACGAACGCTCCTTCCACAAATGAAGCAACTACCCAAATAACGAAGGCCACTACCGCTACGAACGCAATAACAACTCCTATCAGCTCAACTATCCATGTCCCAAAACTATCGGAGGTATCAAACATGTAAATGTGCTAGCCAAGCCTTGTTATCAGCTGGCCACGATTAGACTGCCAGGCTTGTTAAGCTCTGACGATTTGCACAATATACAATAATAATCAAGATTTGTCCAGAATAAAACTAGTCAAAGCCCGGCTTTGACGCCTGCCTGCCGGTAGGCAGGCGCCATAGCTTTAGCGAAGGCGGTCCTTGACCAGTTTTTTCCCTTTAAAACAAAAAACGCACCGAGGGGTGCGCTTTTTAAATTTAAAGCTTTTTTTTCGCAGGTCCAAAACGGATTTTCCAAATTTTTTTGAGCTTTTTTCCTCGCAATTCTTTCACCTTTTTCAATATGTCCAAAAACTCTTCCGGCAATTCTTGATATCCAATATCCAATATCTGCGATTCAATCCTCTCTATTATGTCATCTGTTTCTCTTATATTAAAAGGAGCTAAAAATTCTTCCAGCATTTCAGAAAATTCACAATGATATTTAATTCCGTCTCTCTCTACTATCAATTCCGATTCCAGCGCATTGACTGATCTTCCTTTTATGATTTCAAATTTATTTGTCGCCACTTTCAACTCTACACTGACAATTTTGGATTTATCCATTTTTTTTATTTTACTTTATTCCCTATAGAGGCACGACCGCCCCTTTTTTAAAAGATAGCTTTTAAACTATGTAATCAATATTATCAAACTTGTCAATTGCCAAAATTTTTTCGCGCCTGCCGGCATCTTAAAGCAAAAATTTCTCTTCCAGGCGGCCAAACAAAATTTCTTGGGTTTATAACCGATCCGGTCACTGGAAACTAGTACTTAAACAAACCCGCCTTCGCTCTTCGAGAGCTATGGCGCCTGCCTGCCGGTAGGCAGGGGCGAAGTCGGAGGGAATTTCTGCGCTTCCCTGGAAGCGATCGGATCGGTTAGTCTAAGTCCAAACAAAAAACGCACCGAGGGTGCGCTTTCTGTGTTTGAGGTTTTAGTTTAACGCTTGCTGAATTGCGGTGCTCTGCGAGCTCCCTTTAATCCTGGTTTCTTTCTTTCTTTTCTTCTGGAATCTCTGGTCAGAAATCCGGCTTTTTTCAATCTCTTTCTATAATCAATGCTGAAATCTATCAAGGCTCTGGCTATTGCCAGTCTAATGGCTTCGGCTTGACCTGTAAGGCCTCCCCCTTGGACTTTGACCATCACTCTAAACCTTTCCAAGGATTTCATTTTATTCAAAGATCCTATGGCTTTTTGCTGCAAATCAAAAGTTTGAAAATATTGCTTGTAGTCTTTCCCGTTAACAATGAATTCTTTGATCCCTCTAGTGAACAATAAAGCGCGGGCGGAAGCGGTTTTTCTGCGTCCGACTCCGGAAAAATATTTGGCATTTTTATCGGTCGGCTCAATAGCAAACTCTTCCCCGTCAATGATTACCGAAGTGGCCGATATTTCGGGAATTTCTATCTTAGCAGCCGTCTTTTCAGAAACTTTCGGTTCGGCAACCGGAACGGCTATTTTTTTTTCTTCAACAACGGCCTCTTTTTTGGCAACCTTTTTTACGGTTTCCTCTTTTTTAGCCGGAACTTTCTTTTTGGCTGCTGTTTCTTTTGGTTTAGTTGGCATATTGATCTTATTGAACCTTAAGTCTTTTAATCTGAATCGGTCTTAATTTATTTTTAGGCATCATTCCGGAAACAGCTCTTTTTAAAACTTCCCCCGGATTCTTTGTAAAAACTTCGGACATGGCTTGCTCTCTGTCGTTGCCGATATATCCTGAATGAATAAAATATTTCTTTTGGTTAAGCTTGTCTCCGCTGAAAAAAACTTTTTTAATATTTTTAACCACTACAAAATCGCCGCAATCTTTATTCGGAGCAAATTCTTGTTTTTGTTTTCCTCTCAAAAGGATAACTAATTCCGTCGCCAATCTTCCCAAAGGTTTGTCGGCAGCGTCAATAATGTGGGTTTGTCTTGCTTCCATATTTTAAAAATCTTATTTATTTAACTAACTCTATTATCGCCATTTTGGCTCCATCTGTTTTTCTGGGACCTAATTTGGTAATGCTGGTGTATCCGCCAGTGCGATCTTTATATTTCGGACCGATCTCTTTCATTAATTTAACAACAGCTTTTGCGCAAAAGAATCTGGCCAAATAACGGGTGGAGGCCAAATCGCCTTTTTTGGCATGGGTGATCTTTTTTTCCACATAGCCGGCTAATTCTTTGGCTTTAGCTTCGCCTGTTTTTATCTTTTCTTTCAAAATCAAAGAAGTGGCCATTGTTTTAAACATAGCTTCTCTTTGCGCTTTTTCCCTATGAAATTTTCTGCCTTTGATTAGATTTCGCATCTTTCTTTTGTTTAATTTATAATGGCTCCAATTTACAGTTTAAAATCCAAATCCATTTTCTTTAAGGCTTTTCTTATTTCTTTCATGCCTTTTTCTCCCATACCTTTCAAATTAGCTATATCTTCAGCGGTTTTTGAAGTCAATCCGGCGACTGTTTTAATCTTATGGTCGGTCAAGACATTCAAGGTGCGGCTGGAAATTTTCAATTCGCTTAAGTCTTTATCAACAATAGCGGAAGCAACAGGTTCTTTTTTAGCCTCAATTTTTTCTTCCGCGGCTTTCTCTGTTTTTTCTTCAACTGGCTCGGCTGGAATAATCTTAGATTCAATTGGATTCAAATTTTCTTTAACAAACTGCATTTGTCCAAGTAAAATATCAAGAGCTTGGGCAAAAGCGGTTTCCGGATCAACAGTACCGTCGGTTTCAATCTCTAATTCAAGCTTGTCAAAATCGGTTCTGCCTCCTACGCGCATATTTTCTACTTTATAGTTAACGCTCTTAATCGGAGTAAAGATGGCATCTAAGGCGATAACGCCAATCTCCGGCTTTTTGTTTTTGATCAACTCTTGGGAAACATAACCTACTCCTCTTTCTATCTGCAATTCCATATCCAAACTGGCTTTTTTATCATTAATCGTGGCAATGACCAATTCCGGATTCGCCAGCTCAACTTGCGGAGAAAGCCTGATGTCTGACCCCTTAACTTCTTTTTCTCCTTGGACGCTCAACGAAACTTTTTGCGGTTCGTTGGTAAAGCTTTTAAATCTCAATCTTTTCAAATTCATCAAAATTTGCAACACATCTTCGGAAATTCCCGGGATGGTGGAAAATTCGTGGGGAACTCCCTGAATTTTAACTTCGGTAACAGCGGCTCCTTCCAAGGAAGATAAAAGCACGCGCCTTAAGGCGTTTCCCACAGTACTGCCGTAACCAGGCCAAAATCCTTCCACTTCAAAAGAAGCGTAGTTGTCCTTGATTTTTTTAACTTTGAACGATTGAGGCAAGGGGATCATAATTTTGCTTGTCCGCCTCTGCTCTAGAGAAGAGCCGAGGCATTTTTGTTTATATTCTTATTTTAGTTTTTAACTATTAACTATCTGGAATAAAACTCAAAAATAGTAGTAATCTCGGCTGGCAATTGGGCGTCTTCCAAAATTGGATCTTTTTTAATTTTACCTTCCAATTTTTCTTTATCAATCTCTATCCAAGCCGGAGCATTGTATTTTTTGATTGAGACTGCCAAATTTTTCAAAGCTCCATCATTCGCTTTTTTAACGGAAATCGTATCGCCCACTTTTACTTGGTAGGAAGGAATATCAACCTTCTT
>CAIMDX010000037.1 GCA_903839905.1 uncultured bacterium | reverse complement strand
TTCACTGCCACGGTAGGCACAGCAAGCAAAAGAATTTTATTTCTTTCCTTATCAGGAGCATGCTTTGTTAAAAGCTGCCAATCAAGAACAACCTCGGAAGTCGGCAAAGGAATATACTTCCTGGCTTCAAATTCAACCGCCTGCGGAATTTCTTTCGCCGTCATTTGGGGAAGTTCAAAGGTGGTAAAAAAAGTGGCGAAATCAGGCAAAGAAAAAATTGCTTTATTCGTTTTTATATCGGCCTCTTGGATTATCGCCCTTAAAGCCCTGGAAACATCATTAGTGGACAATAAAAGCGTATTTTTGTTGAAAGTCCTGAATGTCTCCTTGTAGACAGCATCCATTCCCAGCTCGCCGTAATTTTCCAAAACTTTTCTTTTTCCCTTTTCAGAAATCTCCACGACTTTAATAGAAGATGTTCCCACATCTATCCCTAAAAAATTTTGCGGATCGCTTTTTGCAAACGGCCAAACCATAAAAATGCTATAATCAAGAATAAAATTATTTTATGCCGCTGACTAACTTCAATGATAACAAATTTCAATTTAAAAAGGAACAAAAGTTTTCCCCAATAGCAAGTTTCTTGGTCAATCTTATTTTCCCAAAAAACTGCCTTGGTTGCGGAAAGGAAAAAACCTTTCTTTGCCAGGACTGCTTTTCCTTAATTGAAATAAATCCATTCCAATATTGCCTCTGCTCCAAGCCTCAAAGAGTGATCGGCACGGGCAAATGCGGCCGCTGCCGGGACAGCCGCCTCACAGGACTTTATTCAGCCGCGGCTTTTGACCAAAAAATATTAAAAAAAGCCGTTCACTCTTTTAAATACCCTCCTTATCTAAAAGACTTGGCTTGGCCGCTGGCTTATTTGATAATTCTGCACCTTGAAATTCTCAAAAAGAAAATTGAGCCGTCTTCAATCTTGATCCCCGTTCCCCTCTTTGTCCGGAAAGAAAGGGAAAGAGGCTTCAATCAATCCAAAGAACTGGCTAAAATTCTCGCCAAAGCCTGGCAAACGGAATTAAGCTGCGATAATTTGGTAAAAATAAAAAATACCGCAAATCAAGCGGTATTAAATAAAGAACAAAGAAACGAAAACTTAAAAGATGCTTTTTCCGTTTTAGATAAAAATGCAATAAAGGGCAAAAAGATATACCTGATAGACGATGTCTATACCACCGGCGCAACAATGGAAGAATGCGCCAAAACCTTGAAAGAAGCCGGAGTAAAAGAGGTGTGGGGCGTAACGGTTGGGAGGGAGGTGAAGTTTTAAGTCGATAAAACTGGCGAGGTAAAGCCCGCCTTCGCTCCGCATGATTGCGGAGCTTCGGCGAGGTGAAAGCGGTGGGGACAGGACTCGAACCTGCACGCCCTTTCGGGCACCTGTTTTCAAGACAGGTTCCTTGCCATTCGGAACACCCCACCGTGATTATTCTAAATGTTTATTTATAAAAGCCCTGCCGGAACCGGACTTTAAATATCTCTCAAACTTGAACGCTTTGTATTTGTTCGAAAAAATAAAAACATTGATCAGTCTAACTGGTAAATTGCTGACAGTCGCCGGCACATGTCCTCTCTTGTGTCTTTCTACTCTATCTTTTATATCGGCAGTACAACCAACATATAAATCTCCATTTTTACATTTTAATATATAAACATAATGCATAATAAACTCATCATTCGCTGTCTTGGCGGACTTTGTCCGCCGAAGCCCGCTATAGCTCCTACCTACGGATGCAACGATATCAAATGACATCAGCGAAGCCCTCCTTCGCTCCTGCGGGAGCTATGGCGGGCGAAGGCGGAGGAGGCGGGAATCGAACCCGCAGACGGCTTTTGAGACCGTCAGAGGTTAGCAACCTCTTGCAATGCCTTTATGCGACTCCTCCATTGCAGAATTAAGCCATAAAACGGCTTAATCCTGCATAGAATATTAACTTTTACAGCCAACCCAATATAGCCTATTTCCCCTTTTTACTCAATATTAGCGCTAGTTCGGGAAGGCGGCTTCAATATCTGCTTGCCAATCTGGATTTATCTTTATGGCCTCGCTTTTCTTTTGTTCAAAGAGTTCCTTATTGTTTATCATTTGAGCGATCCTCATGGCTATAAGATGGGAGTTTTTAAATCTTGGCTCAAGCTTTATGGCCAAATCGCCCAGAGCAACAGCCTCATCGGGCTTGCCTTGGATCAATTTGGTTTGAGCCAATGCCCAATAAACTTGCTGGTTATTAGGACCAAGCTTCATCGCTTTCTCTAAAATATTTTGGGCATTATCAGCTTGGCTTATGTCAATGCGGGCCCAAGAATTATAAAACTGGCCAAGCTTCAAATAAAGGCGAAAATCCAAAGGAGATTCTTTTATCGCTTCTTCCATCATTCCGGCAACAACCGTAAATTCTTTTTTCATTTGCTCTGCAGGCATGGTAACCGCGCTAGAGCTTAAAGAAAAATTGGAAAACCATTCAGCGAAAAATTCAACTTCTTGATAACGGCCAACCGGAGATATTGCCAAGGCTTGCTGATAAGCCTCTATTCTTTTGCTTGAATCTTCCGTATTGACCGCCTGGACTGTAAGATATCCGTTTTTCAGCGGCTTAACAATAAAATTAAAAAAAGAAAAAAGGAAAAAGACTAAAACAATAGCTATAATAAACGGATATTTAGAATTCTGGACATAATGGTTTTCAGCGTTATCAGCCGCCGATCCCGCCTCTTCCCTTTCTAGGCTTGCCGTAAAACTGATAATCACAAAAAACATCATCAAGCTTGAAACCATATCAAAAACGGTCAAAGCCTGGATGAAATAAGCAATCAGGGCAACGCTTGGAATAGCCGCCGTAAAGAAATTTACTTTTTTGGAAAAATATAATTTCCATAAAACCCAAAATATCGCGGCAAAAATGGCAAAATACAAAAGAGAGCCGACAACTCCAAAAGTAACTAAATTATCCGCTACAATATTATGGGCCCGGTCAAACCAAACCTCGCCGCCATACTCCGGCAAAAACAAACGAGGATCAAAATGCAAAGGAAAAGCCAGCTCAAAATTTTCCGGCCCCCAGCCGAACCAAGGTTTTGCCAAAAATGATTGCCAAGCTATTTGCCAAATAAAAATTCTCGTAGAGAACATCTCATAAATTGCGCTGCCAAAATGAAGGCCAAAGTAAACCAGTGAAGTAAGACTTGCAACCAAAAGAGAAACTCCTGTTGCCCTTAGAGCTTTTCTTTTCTCAAATATAAGATAAGCAATACCGATCAAGGCCATGCCTCCTAAAAAAGAATATTTAGCCGCTCTGGCGCCGCCGGCTGTTATATCTTTCAACAATTCCGGCAAAGAAACCAAGGCCGCTTTGCCTGCCATAAAATTGTTCCAAAATTGCGAGCCTTCAAATAAAAGACAAAATAATAAAATTGAAAAAACCGCGATGGAAAAAATCTTCAATGCTTTTGGAAAGAATCCCGGAACTCGCGATCTATCTTTAAATTTGAAGAAAAATAAATAAAGGGCGATGAAAAGATTAAAAAGCAGATAAGTGCCCAAAAAAGAATCATTGCCTAATGTGCCCGCTCCTTTGGAAGCGGCATTAGTGGAAAATAAAGCGTCAAAAACAACGATTACTGCCGCTAAATTAGATGCCACAAAGACCAAAAGCCAATCTTTTACTTTGAAAACGGAAGATGTTACCAGAAAAAAACCAAAAAGGTGCAGCCACATCAAAAGGCCGGTCATCCTTTCATGCTTAGACCAAAAACTGCGAGAAGGATCCGCTCCCCCAAAAGTGCTTATAGTTATGGCCGCAATAAAAAGAGCCAAAACAACTAAAACAAGACTCTTTTTTGGCCAATATTGCTTGTTAAAACTAATCAGCGCCAGCCAGGCAAAAAACATCACTTCGCAGAAAGCCATAAAGTAAATGCTTTTCCCTCCAACAAACGGAAAAAAACATTGGCTAGCCACCAGCAAAGGCGCGAACATCGCCAAAATCGCTCCGCCCAAAATAAACATCTTCAAAACAGGAAAACGATCCGGCATATTATAATTTTGGCTCGAAATGCCGCCTGTTGCATTTATTGATTGCCTCTCTTTTTTTTCTCTTGATTTTTTACCCATATAAAATATATAGCAGAATTTATTAATCTCTCAAAATGTAAATTAGGCGCGCCAACCGGAAGTTTGGCGCTTTTTATAAAGCCAATTGTCCACGGCTGAAAACCTGCCCGCAGTGGATAGATAAAAAAGCTTCAAATAATCATTGAAAATCGCTTTATAAAAATTAGGATAATCTTTCTGATAATTTTTAATTATTTGAATTTTTTCTTTGGTTCTCCGATAGCGAGGCACTCTGACGATATTATCATTTTTTTGGGGAGCGCGAAACTTAATCCAGTGATAAGGAAAATTATATAGTTTCCCCATCTTCCCCATTCTAAGCCAAAGATCGTAATCGTCGGCTCCTTTTAATTTTTCATCATAGCCATTTAGAGCTTTAATCGTTTCTTTTCGGAAAACCACGCTAGAGTGCAAAAAAGGGTTGCGATACAAAATATAGTCCCGAATTTGGCTGTCTTTTTCCGGTTCTAAAAAACGATAAATTTCCTCTCCCTTATAATCAATGACAATGGCTCCGCTGCCTGTTAACAGATAATCAGGATGCAATTCCAAAAATTCAATTTGCTTTTTTAACTTATCTAGCTCCAGCCAAATATCGTCGCTGTCTATCCTGGCGATATATTTGCCTTTTGAAACTTCCAACCCTTGATTCAAAGATTTCTGAAAGCCTATTCTGGCTTCATTTTTAAAATAGAAAACCCTTGGATCTTTTTGGTATTTTTCAATTACCTTCTCTGTTTCTTTATCAATAGGAGGATCGCTGACAATGATCAACTCCCAGTCTCTTAAACTTTGCCCTAACACGCTCTCAATCGCTTGGGAAATATAGGGAGCTTGGCCGCAAACCGGCAAAATGATGCTTACTAGTATATTCAATTTTTCCGTTCCTGCTTCCATTGGCTTGGATGAGTTATATTATAAATTAATATCTTTATAGACTTTCGGTATAAACCAGGAGCAACTAAACTGGCTAAATAAGCCAGAAAATATTTTGGATGGTGATATATCAAAAAAGCTTTTAAAAGATAGCTCCTCCCCTTTTTTATTTCGGGAAATCTAAGAAGAAATCTTCCCGTATAGAAACATGAATAACTTAAAGCTTCTCTGCCCCATTGAGAGTACAATAGATAGTGTTCTTTATAAAATCGTTCTATCAACTCTGGCGAAACAGAGGAAGGCAAGGAATGTTTCTCATCTAAAGGGTGGCAATAATATATGGCCAGTATCTCGGAAATGCAATCTATTTTATGGTCTTTTAAAACGCGAATCCCGAAATCAACCTCTTCCAAATATGTCCAGTCAGAATTAAACCAATAATTTTCTATTTCAAACAAATCTTTTCTAAGAACAGAAAGATTGCCTACGCTGGTTCTCCAGGGCTCTTTTTGACAACCCTCTTCTCTTATTTTTATATCTTCCTCGTTCCTTAACTCTATGCCGCAGGTTACTCCCGCTATCTCTTTTTTTTCTTCCAACCTCTCTATGGTTTTTTCTAAAAATGAAGGAAGATATTTGTCGTCATCGTCCAGAAGAGCAATAAATTTAGAATCAACGCTCGATCTTTTAATTCCCTGGTTTATGGCTGCCGCACGGTTTGTCCTTTTATCGTTTCTTATATACTTTATCCTGCTGTCGTTAAGGGAAACAACTACTTTTTCTGTTTTTTCATCCGGACTGTCATCAACAATGACGATCTCAAAATTCTGATGAGTTTGATTAAATATGATTTTGATCGCCACGCCAATCGTATTGGAACGATTATAAGTAGGGATGACCACGCTAACCTTTGGGCCCTCCCTGTTATTTTTATTGTCTTTTATCATCTTTTGAAGTTTTTGGGTAAATTTGATAACCAAGCAATATATTTTTGGCTTTTGATAATATTTTGAAACGAAACCATTTCGGCCGCGGAAAAAAAGAATATAGATAACTGATCAAGCCCACCAAAAACGATCTATAAAAATTTGGATATTTATCACGGTACCTTCTCATCAATTTAAGATGATCATAGGTATTTCTCCTTCTGATGTATTGGGTCTTTCCTTGTTCCGCCTGTAAAAAATAAACGAAGTATTCTTGAAAATTATAAAATTTTCCAAAATCCCCGAACCTCAACCATAGGTCCCAATCTTCCGCAGAGACCAGATCTTCATTGTATCCATGGACCATCTCCCATGTCTTTTTTTTAAAAACGACCGTGGAATGGACGAATAAACAATCGCGGAGCATCAGTTCTCTGATCTTGTCGTCTTTTTCCGGCGGCAAAAATCTTCTTAGCTCTTTCCCTTTTTCGTCTATCAATATCGCCCCTCCCCCAGCCAATACATAGTCCGGATTTTCTTCTAAAAATCCAACTTGTTTCTCTAATTTTTTTGGATCTGACCAAAAATCATCATCATCCAATCTGGCGATATATTTTCCCGCTGCCACCTTGATCCCTTTGTTTAAGCTTTTAACAAAACCTAATCTGTCTCTGCTCTTAATATATTTTATTTCTTTTCTATCCAAAAGTTCAACTATTTTTTCTGTTTTATCGCTCTCGCTATCATCAATCACAATGATCTCAAGAAGATCGTAGCTTTGGCTCAGGATGCTCTCCAAGGTCTTTCTGATATATTTTTCCCGGCCGTAAGTAGCGATAATAACGCTAATTAGAGGTTTTGCCATGGTTTTCTTTAATCAATAAAATAGCTTATTTTTTAGCATGCAATACTATGGTTGTAGCATATTTCGGGAAATAATATCCTGATAGCACTTCTAATTTATAGATCACTGGAAAGGGCAAGGTCTTTTCAAGGATTAGCTGAACTTTCCATGGCCACACTCTCAATTCCTGCCCATATTGAGAAACAACTTTGAATCCTGCATTTTTTAAAAGACCGGCAAATTCATCATAATAAAATTCTTTTAGATGATAAATATTGTTCAAATGCTCCGGATAAGGCCTGCCTATTAAAAAATGGCTAAGAATAATGCCAAGATGCCTTATGTTCGGGGTAGAGATAAAAAGGCCTCCGTCTTTTTTAAGAACTCTATAAATTTCAGCCAATACTTTTTCTGGATTTTGGACATGTTCAATCATCTCAAAAGAAGCAACCGCATCGAAATAATTGTCCTTAAACGGCAATTTTTCCGCTGAACAGCAGGCGTATTCAGGCCCGGGATAAGTTTTTTTAGCATAATCAATAGCTTTTTGGGAAACATCTATTCCGTAGATCTCGTTCTTCCCTCCGTTAGATAATATTTTGGTCCCGTAACCCGTCCCGCATCCCATGTCCAGCACTTTTTTACCGCCCCCTATCCTCTGCGCGGCACGCTGATATCTTTGAAGATGTTTGTATGTGTCTCCTTTGGCGGTAATCTGAGGATTGAAGATGTCATCTCTTTCTCCGGGTATCCCCTTGTCTCTCAGAGGAATTGGATCTTCATTAATAAATTTTCCCATAATATTATTTTTTTATTATTAAGACCTCTTTATAGACCTCTGATGTTTTTCTTGCAGCTTCTCCCCAAGAATATTTTTGAGCTGTTTTATAAATATTTTCTCCCATTTGTTTCCTTAATTTTTTATCTCCTGCAAGAAAACTTATCTTATTTGCTATATCTCCCGGCTCTCTTTCAATAAAAAAGCCGTTAATGCCGTCCGCGACCACTTCTTCGGCTCCATTGATTTTTGTAGTTAAAATAGGAAGACCCGATGCAGCTGCTTCTAATACCGTTCCTGGGAATGCTTCATAGAGAGAAGGAAAAACAAAAATATCCGAGACGGCGAAATAATCTTTGATTTCCGAAACAAAACCGGTAAAAATAATTTTATCTAAAATATTCAGAGATGCGGCTAATTGTTTATACGGCTGAAAATTAGCTGTTCCCGTAATAAGCAATTTTATTTCACCTTTTACCAATGGAATGGCCCGAATCAAATATTCCAAACCTTTTCTTTCAAGATCAAGGCCGCCAGGGAACATTAAAACGCAAACCTCCTGATCTATGCCTAATTCTTCCCGAACTTTGGATCTTATTTTTACATCCGGCTTAAATTCATTCAAATTAACGCCCGGAGGAATAACAACTATCTTTTCCTTTGAAACATTATAGTTCTCCAAAATTTCTCTTTTTATGCCTTCGGAAACAGCAATGATTTTCCTGCTTCCTTTTTCCAACACTTCTTTTTCAATAGCTAAAATTATTTTGTTCGGCAGCCATCTTCCGGATTTGTATAATAAGTGCTTTAAATGCGGAAGATTGTTCTTTGAGGTTCTATCTACAATTTTTATCCAGGTTTTTTGACAGTTGTGCATGGTCACGATATCGCACTTCCAGGAATATGTACTATTGGAATGAATTATATCAAATTCTCTTGCTCTCTGTTCTGCAAACCTTGTGTTGTCGCAAGTATCTAAGATCTCCTTAGACCAAGAGAAAAATCTTAAAGGGCTTCTAGGGCTCGCTTTCAAATCTGGGACTGCTCCAAAAAACTTTTTAAAAAAACTTTTATGGACAACCAAACCGGAAGGTTTGTAGCGGCAATCTTTCGTCAGCACATGCACTTCTTGCCCCTGCCCTAAAAAATATTCTGCCAATCTGGCCGTATATCCTGCAATTCCTCCATGCTTGAAAAACCCGTAAGTAATAAATAATATTTTCATACATCTAATGCAGAGGGTTATTTTTTTCTATACACTAAAAAAGAATTTCCTTCGTGAAGGGCAGTATATCTGAACCTAACATATTGGTAATATTTTAACCCCGAATCAGCCGGCGTTAATTCTTTAAATCTTTCCTGAATATACTTGCGCCATTCTTGATTGGACATTCTAGTCTGATGAAGTTCCAGGCCCTCGCTCATGGATGAAGCAGATGTGGTGGAAGCAATAAAGTACCCGCCTTCCTCTAAATGATTTATTATATTTTTGAAAACATTGTCCAGCTCTTCTATGCGAATATGCTCTAAGACTTCCCAAGCAGTGATCAAATGAAATTTAACGCTCTTCTCTACTGACTTTATCTCAAAAGGCTTGGCTATATCGCAAGTGAACAAGCTTTTCCCTGCCAACAACGGCCAATTGGCTCTTTGATGTTTTAAAGAGTAGTCTGAACCTTCTAACCCGGCAGAGACATATCCCAAGTCTCTAAAATCCTTGACCAGCTGTCCGCCGGAACAGCCAAGGTCTAAGTATTTTAATTGCGTATTCGGGAATTCACGACGCAATAATTTATTCATCAATAAAACAAACGAGCGGTTAGTGCTGTTATCTTGTTTGGTTCCAACGGGAGCTATATGATCAGGAGAGTCAAAGGCGACTCTATGTTCTGTCTCTACCTTCAAATTACCATCTGCCAATTCAGACTCGCTTTTTTTATTAAAAATAAATAAAAGATTATAATACCCCCTATATAGCTTTCCGTGCGTCAAAACTTCCAAAAAAGGGGCATAATCTCCTTTTAATAACAATTCCCATCCGGTTTTTATTTTTTCAATCATATTGATTTTTATATTAAATAATTAAAATAATATTATAAGATCG
>CAIMDX010000036.1 GCA_903839905.1 uncultured bacterium | reverse complement strand
TCTTCTTGTTGCGGATGCGAGCTAATTCATCATCAGACATCGCAAGAGCATCCTTGCCTTCAAAATGATAAGACCCGGAAGTCGGCCGGTCCAGCAGTCCCAAGGTATGCATTAAAGTTGACTTGCCGCAACCCGAAGAGCCGATGATCGCCACAAATTCTCCTTCCTCTATATCAAAAGAAATACCGCCCAAAGCCGTAGTTGAAACAAATCCATTATTATAATCTTTTTTAAGATCCCGGATCTCTATTATTTTCATATCAAATGAAGGTCAACAACTTCCAATGTAAAAAACTAATTCGTCTTTAAAAAAGTAACGACCTTGTCCCCTTCTTTCAAGCCCGAGATTATTTCAACCTCTCCCTGGACCCCTTTCAGTCCGGATTGAATCTCAATTTCTTTTAAATTCTCTCCTTCAACGATTCTGACGAATTTTTTCCCGTCTTTTTCAAAGATCGCCCTTTGGGGAATCGTCAAAACATTTTCTTTTGACTCGGTAACTACGATTACATTGGCCGTCATTCCCGGCCTTATTTTTGGATCTTCACTGTTTAAAGAAATTGTTGTTTTGTAATAAACCACGCCAGCGATCACTGTTTCGGCTGGATCTATTTTTATCACTTTGCCGGAGAATTGTTCTTCTGAAAAAGCGTCCAGGTCTATACGGCAAGAATCTTCTAAGCTCACTTGGCCGATATCTACTTCAGGGATATTAACCTCCACTTGAAAAGGTTCTTTCGGAATAAGAACGATAAAATCCTGGCTGGCCATCGCTCCCTGGATCTGCTCCCCTTCTTTTTTGCTGATCTGGGATATCTTACCTTTTACCGGAGATTTGATAGTTGATTCATTTATTTGATGGCTCAAAAGATTGGCCTGGGCCTGGGCCTGGGCAACTTGAGCCGCGGCTAGATCTATATCTTCCTGGCGAGGCGAAGCTAATAATTTATTAAGATTTTCTTGGGCGATATCCATTTGGCCTTGGGCCAAAATGACAGCCGACCAAGCCGTATCAATATTAGATTGGTTAGTGTTTTTAGCCAAAGCAATATTATTTTGGATTGAAACAACGCCGGACAAAGAAACATTAAGATACCCCTGATGGGTATCAAGAGATGTTTTTTGGGCAGCAGTAGCGCTGGAACGGGTTTCCCAAAAATTCCTGATTTTAGCAGAAGAATCTCGGGAGACTTCCAAGGCTTCTTTCGTTTTTTCAACGGCCAGATCAATATTGGCAGCAGTACTGCTTACTTGGGCCTGTTCCAAATATTTTTTTCCATCCTGATAATATTGATCTACCTTTTCTATTTCTGTCCTAGCCTCTGCTAGATCGCGACTATCAGCAGCATAAAGACTGCCCTGTAAAAAGATTAGGCTATTATAGGTTTCTAAAATTGAATCAGTCAAAGAGTTCAAAGAGCTCCTATAAAGATTATCCAAGGTCGTATCAGCTAAATTTTTAGTATCAATATATTTCTGCTGAGCTGATTGATAGGAAGATTGCGTATTTTGGAAAGCCGTTCTAGTCAAAACAATATCTTCTTGGCTGGCTCCGGCTAAAAGTTTTTCCGATCCTATCTTGGCAGTTTTTAATTGGGCGTTGGCCGATTGAAGCTGGATAAAAAGCTGACTGCTGTCCAACTCGGCTAATTTTTGCCCCTCTTCAACATCATCTCCCACTTTTACATAAATTTGTTTCAATTTGCCGGAAGTATTAAAATTTAAGCCCAAATCTTCCCCCTTCTTAATCTTGCCAGAAACCGAAACCTCTTGGGAAACATTAGTTTTCTTCACCTCCTCATAATTGAATGTTTCCTGCTTTTTGGCAAAAAACAGCTGGTATATTGCAAAAATAGATAAAACCGCGATAATCGCTACCGCTATTTTCTTTTTTCCTATTTTTATTTTCATAAAATCTTAAATTTTTAAACTTATTTTCTTTTTAAATCTTATCTTATTTGAAACGGGCTGTAAATGAATTTTTTTACCGAAAATTCTCATAATCCTCCATGTAATAGGCCCTCTAAGCAAAAGGCCGCCAAGGGCTTGACTTATCACATCTTTTAACTTATAATGACGGCATACTCTTAAAGTCGTAATAGCAAATCTTTAGTCTTCAAAAAATTAAAGGCGCCCAAACAGGCATAAGTCAAGCGGCTAAAAGAGAAAGGTCGCTTTTAATTTAACATAAGCGTATTCTCAAAAAAAATATGTCATTTGGAGACAGAAATTACGATAACGGCCCGCGCAGAAACTTTACTCCTCGCCCTATGATAAAGGGTAGCTGGAAATGTTCTGAATGCGGCAAGGAAATCGTCGAGCTTCCGTTTGAACCAGCCGCAGATAGACCGATCTACTGCAAAGAATGCTGGAGAAACAAGAGAGCCGAAAGACCCAGCCGTTTCTAAATATAGAAAACAAAAAACCGCTCAAAGCGGTTTTTTGTTTGAACTCGCGGTATCTATATCAAAAAAATCCCAAAAGCCTCAACCTCTAGAAAGGGTCTAACCCTTTCCGCCGAAAGCCAACCAATAAAATCCCGGAGGGATTAGACCCCTTTACATTGACAAAAACAGGCGGAGCTGATAACCTCCAATTTAGTTCTTTTTATAGGCGGAGGTGAAATATTATGCCAAAAGAGCTAGACAGGATGACGAAGACAAGAGACAAGTTGATAGAACTGGCCGAGATCGCCGACCGGGATGGATTTGAAGCCATCAGGGAAAAAATCTCTAGCATAGCTGAAGAAGCCGACAAAATAGTAGAAGGATTAATCCTTGCCGAACAAAACTTGACAGGGCAATATGCTTCAGCTTAAAGCTGGCAAAATGAAACTCTGCAGAAAACAGCGCAGAGAAACCCCGCAAAACCCCCTCCCAAAATGAGGGGCATTTTTTTATTTAAAAAATTAAATCCTTTTTAATCCTTTTAATATCCCCCAAGCTAAAACTGCTCCCATTAAAGCTGTGGCCAATTGCGGATAGCTTAACATTGAAACTGCCGCAACTGCTGCTTGTTTTTTAGCAATCAAGCCAATGACAAGCTGGCTGGAACCGAAAAGAAAAATGAATTTGGCAAAGCTGGCCGCGATTGCTGCCAGCCAAAAGCTCTTTTTTTGAAGTAAAATAAATGCCGCTATTAAAATAGCATTGCCCAGCATGATAAAAGGAACTGCCGGGGCAATGGCTATCGGTAAAAGACCTGTTGATAAGGCAATGACGCTCGGGATCATGGCTATAAACATAGCGCCGGTTGAACCAGCCAAAACAGCTGACAAAAATAATACGGCATTAACCATCGGGCCGGTAATATATTGCGAATGGAAAAGCGGCAGGATAATTGACAAGCCCATCAGAATTGAAAATTGAAAAAGGGCCAGTTGCTCTTTTGATAATGACAATATCTTTGTTTTCATTATTCTGTTTCTTTAGAATTTTTTAAGGTTTTTATTTCCCCTTTTGATTTTGCATTATAGTTTGTATGGCAGACTTGATGCACGGCTTTATCGTTATTCAAAAATTCTTCATAAACTTTCTGCACATCTGGATTTTTATGAGCCAGCCTGTTCTTCTTCTCTTTATCTATTTGATAAAGAGCCTCTGCCCTTTGCTTTCTTATTTCCGGGCTCGTTGGTATGGGCTGGCCTCCGCCGCCAATGCATCCTCCGGGACAGGCCATTACTTCCACCGCATCGTAAGCTTTAGGATTTTCTTTCAGCTCGTCCAGTATTTTTTTAGCATTGCCCAATCCGCTGACCACAGCCACTCTTATTTTCTTCCCCTCTATTTCTATCTCTGCTTTTTTAACTCCTTGCATCCCGCGAACCTGCTCAAAATCCAATTTTTCCAAATCTTTGCCGGTCAATTTGTAATAAGCTGTTCTCAAGGCCGATTCCACCACTCCGCCGCTGGCTCCATAAATTACGCCGGCGCCCGAAGGCTCTCCCCAAGGCGAATCAGCCAGTTGCGGCTTTATCTCCGCCAAATTTATTTTATATTTTTTCAAAAGGTAAGCCAGCTCCCTGGTAGTCATTACGAAATCCACCGGCTTCAAGCCGTTAATTTCCAATTCTTTTCTTTGGATTTCATATTTTTTGGAAGTACAGGGCATTACTGAAATTACCGTGATCTTTTTCGGATCTACTTTTTCTTTTTCCGCCCAATAAGTTTTGATCAAGCCTCCCATAATTATCTGCGGAGAACGAGTCGTGGCTAAGTGGCCTATCAAATGTGAATAGTTGAATTCCAAATATTTTACCCAAGCCGGACAGCATGAAGAGAAACAAGGCCCGGTGCCATTCTTAACTTTATCTATCAATTCTTCCGCTTCCTCAATCGTGGTAAAATCAGCGGCCACGCTTGTATCAAATACTTTGTCTGCGCCCAAAACTTTTAGGCCTGCCACCAGCTGATTAGTGACAATTGACCCGGCAGGCAAGCCGAAAGCTTCTCCGATTGAAGCGCGAATAGCCGGAGCAAATTGAAAAATTTTAATTTTTCCGTCTTTTTCCAGAACCTTGTCTACTCCCTCAAATTCGCCGACCGCTTCAATGGCTCCGACCGGACAATGAACGATACACTGGCCGCAATAAGTGCAATCCCGGTCTTTGGCCGCGGAAGGGAAAATTTCCGTTCCCGCCCCCTGTCCCCTGGCTTCCAAAAAATGAACTTCCTGACCGGCGCAAACCTCCACGCAATTGCGGCAATCAATGCATTTGGTCTGGTCAAAAACTATGGATCCGAATTGATAAACCTTGCAGTTTGTCTTGCGATCCAAAAATCTCTTGGTGTTTATTTTGTATTTACGGGCCAGTTCAAGCAAGCGGCAGCCCGCCCCCCAGTTACAGTCGTCGCATTCCTCAACATGCTGGGCAAAAATCAGCTCCAAATTAACTTTTACGGCCCGATTGATCTTTTCCGACTCAATTAATACTTCCATTCCCGGTTTTACAATTGTACGGCAAGCCGGCACCAGCCCGCGCTCGCCTTTTATTTCAACCAAGCATAAGCGGCAATTGGCTTTTATTTTCAGATCAGGATGATAACATAACGCCGGAATTTTTATCCCGTTTTCCCTGGCAGCCTGCAACACGGTTTTTCCTTCAACCGTCTCTATCTCTTTTTGGCCTATTAAAATTTTAATTTTTTCTGGCATATATTTTATTTAAATAACCGATAAAAGGCACGGCTGCGCCCCGGCCCAAAGGACAAAGGCTGGTTTCGGCCAAAACAAATAAAAGGTCATTGACCATCTCCTGATTGAAATTCTTTTTTTTCAAGGCTTCATTAAGGCGGAAAGTTCCTTCGCGGCAAGGAACGCACTGTCCGCAGCTTTCGTTCATAAAAAACTTAGCCCACTGCCGCAGCACTTTCATAGGATCGGAAGATCTTTTATAAATAATAACTGATCCTGCTCCGCCTGCCGGCTTATCCAGCTCTGCAGAAGTTAAAATTTCCCCGCTCATTCCTCCTCCGGCTTGAACAAAAAAATCAAAATTCGGCCAGTTCCCGGTTTGCTCCAAAATTTGCTTAATGGCTAAATTTTCAGGCAATCTGAAAACGCCTTTTTTCTTAACTTTGCCCCCCAGCGTATAAAAACGGTCAGCTTGATATTTGCCTTGCGCTATCTGGAAAACCTGATAAAAAGTCTCAACATTATTGATCAAAGTCGGACGATCCCATAAGCCTTTTTCGGTTGGAAAAGGAGGTTTCAAGCGGGGCAGCTTGGACTTGCCTTCAATAATATTCAAAAGAGTGCTTTCTTCTCCGCAAATATATCCGTGCGGTTTTTTAAATAAAACTATTGGAAGGATGCCAATCGCCTTTTTTAATTTTTTTTCAAGTTTTGGAAAATATTTCGGATTAAGAAAAATATAAGCCGAGCTATTATCTATTTCTTTCAAGGCTATTTTAATCCCTTTGATCACTTCTTCGGGATATTTTTTTAAAATAAAAAAATCCTTGGCAACGCCCGGCTCTCCTTCCGAAGCATTACAAATAATGTATTTTTTATCCGCCTTAGCATTTTTGACCGCCTCCCATTTTAAGCCAGTCGGAAAACCGGCGCCCCCGCGCCCCTTCAGGCCAGATTGTTTTAACCGTTCAATAATCATATAAAATAGTATACCAAATTATCTCCAAATTTTAACCCCCTCCTTTTTAAGGAGGGGGCTATCCTTCTCTAACCTTACTGGTCAATTTCGGGAAAAGATTGTTTCAAGCCTTCTTTGGCCTTTTCTAAAGCCGATTTAAAATAAGTGATAGCTTTTTCCATCGCTTCTTTTTTAATGTTTTGGATATCTTGAATGGATGTTTTTGTTTTTTCAATTCCCTGCTTTTCAATATTAAAATTCTCTTTGGCCGCCTTTAAGCTGTCCGCTAAATTTTTCCGCGCTGTTTTAGCATCAACTTTTTGGCAATCTGATTGAGCCTTACCTAAAGCCTCCTGAACCGCAATTTTGTAATTCAAAATCGCTTGGTCGCTGGCAATTTTCCGATCAACAAAAATCTGGTTGGAAGAACTGCGAAAAATATTAATGGCATTATCAATCGCCGCCCGGCGGGCAAGGACAGCCTGCTCTACTTCTGTTTTAAAAGCTGCCACGGCTTGTTTTTGCTTTGACCCGAAAGCTTTGGATCCCATCTTGGCATAAAGCTCATTTCTTTTGGTATCCCACTGCGCTCTTTTCTCAGCTAACTTTTTATCCCTATCGCTTTGAAGCTGGCTGATCTTATTAGCCGATTGCGCTCTCTTCTCCGCCAGCCTGGCTTCTAAATCAGCAATCTTTTGTTCTATTTTTGAACTGCCTTCAGCTGTATTCTCACAAAAATTTTTGCCGAAAATATTCGTTTTCGCTTCGGCCGGCTTTTCGGAAGCCATTCCGGGCAAGGGATTATCCAGCTCGGCCAAAATTAAAACCGGAAAAACCAAACCGATCGCAACGATGATTAAAAATTTCCTAAAATTTTTATAATTCATTTTCATCCACCGAGTTTCCGAGATCATTGATCTCGTTATCATCGGCGCTAATAAAGCTGGCATCCGAATCTTCCTGATTCGTTATTACACTTTCATCTTCAATCTCCTGAAAAATATCTCCATCAATTGAAATTTTTTCAGAACTGGCAGGAGCGGAATTGGAAGAGATAAAATAATATCCGGCAACAGCCAGCGCTAAAATAGCCAAAATCGCTATTATCAAGCTTTTTTTATCTTTTATTTGCATAACTTTATTTTTTATTTTATTATTCACGCCCGCTCTAAAAATTAAGGCTGGAATAAAATATCCGGCTGGAAAGAAACGCTGTTCACTCCCGGAAATTGCTTGGCGGTTTTTTCTATTTGAGCCCAAAGCAATCCGACCCGGCAAGATCCTCCTGTGGTTTTGTTGTTTTTGTCTTCAAATTCCAAGATCAAAGCTCCATTTTTTAAATTAGCTCCCTTTAAAGAAAGCCCTTCCAAGGGAAACTCCGTAAAAAAGCCTTCTTGCTTTTCGCTCTCCGTCAATCCGCCTTGTAATAAAAGATTGATAGCGTCCTGAATCGGCGTTTTCGTTCTTTCAACTTCCCTTTCTACTGGCAAAACCGCTTCCCTGTTGCAGCCTATGGACGGATTAAGCTCCTGGTCTTTGATCTTGTTATAATAATAAAGATTGATTTTTAATTTTTGCGGATTAATCTGATAATCTTCAAAAATTACCGGAATGGAGACCTTATTCTGCTCACTGCCGTCCTTGGCCGAATTTTCAAACACCTCCACAAATCCTCTCGGAGAAGAAGGCGCGTCGTAAAAAACATTGGCCAAAAAAGGATAAAGCTTGTCCATCCAGCCGTTGGCATTGGTAAAAGTATCAGCCAAAACTTTTCCAGCTTCGTCTTTAACTCTTATGCGGGTGTTTGTTTCAAAAAAATTGGAATTTCCCAAAACCGAAACCGGACTGGTTATTTTTTGATACGGCACCGGCGCCGTCACTTCCAAGTAGCTGTTTTTCGTAACGATTTTTGGCTGAGAAAAACTATTGTCCTGTTCTTCCGTCTTTGACGGAAAAAATTCTGCCAATAGAATAAGGCTCCGGCTGCTGCAATCAATATAATAGCGGCGATTATTTTTATAATTCTTGAAACAGCCATATTCCTTAAAAATTTAATATTACGGTTCTATTTTACCACGCCGGCGAAAGACGGCAACTATCACGGATGGATTATCTAAAAATTTTTTATTTCTATGATCTTGCTCGGCTCGCGGAAACCTTTAATGATTCTCACTTTAGCTTCCGGAACTTTGAAATATCCGGCCAAAACCCTGATAACGCCTTTATTCGCCTGCCCCATTTGAGGTTTTTCTTTTATTCTAACTTCAAAACTGTCCTGGCTTTTGGCAATAATCTCTTCTTCTCTGGCGCATGGAAAAACTTTTACTTTAATTAGCATCCTATTTGATCTTTTTAACTGTTATTTTCCATTTATTGCCGGTCGGCTTCAAGCCGATGAAATATTTCTCCACTTTAGCATCAGGGAAATTTTCTAAAACAACAACCCGAGCTTTTTCCAAAACATCTTGGTAAAAAGAAAACTCCTCTTTTTCATCTTTAAAATTTGCCATGCCACCAAAAGCGCCGCAATCGTGGTGGGCGGCCAGCGCAACGATCTTGGAATTATGCAGCCTTTTGGAAATCTCTATCTGTTTCAAAAAAAATACCCGGGTTTCTTCTTCCAATAAATCTTTGATTGAACCAGCCGTATAAAACATATCAAAAGTTTTATATTTTCCCTGAAAATATTTTTCCGAAGCAGGATGCAAGCGCCAATCAATACAGTTAAATACGATGGCTTTACAACTATGAACAGGGTGGTTATTTTTCATACATTTTTTCCTATAAGGAGTTTTATACAAGCTACAAGCTACAAGCTACAAGCTACAAGCTACAAGCTACAAGCTACAAGCTACAAGCTACAAGCTAGTTCAGCTGCCAGATGGCGAAATTAAGAATCCCTGCAAAGCTTACCCAGATTATATACGGTATAAGCAAATAAAAAGCTCCTTTTGATATCTTGTAGAAACTGGCCATATTCCAAACAATAGCTGCCCATAAAGCGATTATGCCGATCAATCCCATAACCGGAGAATTCAGCCAGAAAAAAAGATAAGACCAGGTTACATTTAAAAAAAGCTGGATCGCATAAATGGTCAAAGCAGCATCAACAGCTCCTTTGTTTTCTTCGCGCTTGGCCCAAACCAGCCATCCAGAAAGAGCTATTAATATATAAAGAACGGTCCAGACCGGAGCAAACAGCCAATTAGGCGGATTAAAAGAAGGTTTGATTAATTCCGGATACCAATTCATCACCGCTTGGACAGTAAAAAAAGAACCGATAAATTCAACAATGCTAACAATGCCGACGAAAAATAAAAGGCTTAATTTATTCTGCGTTTTTTCCATAATATTTTTTTTAAAAAATTATATTCTCATTATACCAAAACCCCGCATAGAGCAAAATGCCTAATGCGGGGTTTATTTCTCTCTTCTGCCTCTATTTCTTCATAAGAGTTGTGAATGTCGCGTAAAGAGCGGACAATCCTATGGCGACATAGACTATTCTGGAAAGAATAGGTATGCTTCCAAAAAGCGCGGCAACGAGGTCAAAACTGAAAAGACCGTATAATCCCCAGTTCAAACCTCCGACAATAACAAGGACTAAAGCTATTTTTTCTATAATATCCATAATTTTATAATTATTATGTTTATTATTGCTGAATTGACTTCGACCTTTATTATCCTTTTTTAATCATACCATTGCCTCCCTTTTTTATTAAGACTCAAGATTCTCTCCACGGCCCTATAAATAAAAACGGAGATAATATTTCCTCCACTTCTTCGGGACCTGGCTTGTATCCCGAAAGGATTATTTTATTATCAATCAATATCGCCGGCATTTTGATAATGCCCATCGCGGCAATCGCCGATATGTCTGTTATATATTCAAGCTCCGCCTTATTGCCTCCGATTTCAACGGCCTGTTTAACCGCCTCGTATAATCCATCGCACGAAGACTGGCTTGACCCCAAAACTTTTATTTTCATACAAGATAATTATACTATACAGCCGAAAAAAAGGTACAGTTTATTCTTCCACTGTTTTCCAAAATTTAAAAATCAAGTTTCCGCAGATCTACTGCTTCGGCTTATCAAGCTTATCCAGTTTTAAAAGCTTAACGCCAAAATAGACAACCAGGGCGATGACCAAAAAGTCTATCAAAACCGAAACAAAATCGCCCCACATCATCTTGGCCGGGCCGATAGCCAGATAGGCTGACTTAAGCGTTCCTGCTTGGCCGATGAATATCCCAAGCAAAGGATTGATAAGATCGGTAACAATGGCTGAAACCAATTTGGAAACCGCGCCGCCAAGAATGAAACCGACAGCCAAACCTGCCACTCCCTGATTGCGAATAAATTCTACAAAACCTTTGAACATAAATTAATTTATTAATGATTAATTTTTATACTTCAGCAAACTCATTTATTATTATAACTATATTTTATCAGAAAAATCTTTTTTGATTAAATGCCTTTATGATATTATTTACTTATGCAAAATCTTTCAACGAAAAATAAATTCATTATCATTTTGGCTTTTTTATTTACAGCGGGAATCATTGCATTTTTCTATTTTCCCCAAAAAATAGAGGACACTCCCATTAACGACCATCTTCAAGATCAAGCCCAAAAAAATGCCCAAAACAAAGAACAGAGCCAATTCCAAGATCAAAATGGATCAACGACCCAAAATCAAGCCGAAGAAAACAGCCAAGCTCAAGGCAAAGACCAAGAAAAAATCAATCAAGATGAGATTCTAAGAGAAAAAATCGGACAAATGCTCATTATTGGATTCCGCGGCACGAAAATTGCAACAAAATCCATCATCGGCGACCAAATAAAAAATCTAAACCTCGGCGGAGTTATTCTTTTTGACTATGATAATCCGTCAAAAAGCTTTCCCAGAAATATTACCAGCCCAACGCAAATAAAAGAACTCATAACTGGCCTGCAAAGTTTTTCTAACATCCCTCTCTTTATATCAGTTGACGCCGAAGGCGGATTGGTCAATCGCCTAAAGGCGAAATACGGTTTTATTGATTTCCCCAGCGCCCAAAATCTGGGCGATAAAAACGACTTAAGCTTTACCGAAAAAACAGCTAACGAATTAGGCCAAGAGCTTAAAGGTCTTGGATTTAATATGGATTTCGCTCCTGATGCTGATGTCAATGTTAATCCAGATAACCCGGCCATCGGCAGACTGGAAAGGTCTTTTTCCAGCGATCCTGATGAAGTAGCAAGTCAAGCCATCGCTTTTATCAAAGGCCTTCATTTAGATAATATCATCTCCGCGATAAAACATTTTCCCGGCCACGGCAGTTCGCAAAGCGACAGCCATCTCGGACTGGTTGATGTCACAAAGACCTACCAGCAGAAAGAGCTTATCCCTTTCCAAAAGATCATTGAGCAAGATCAGGCTGATATGGTAATGACCGCCCACATAATGAATACTTCCATTGACCCGGATTATCCGGCCACCCTTTCCCCTCTTTTCTTGCAAAATATTTTAAGAAAGCAGCTCGGCTATAAAGGAGTAATCGTTTCCGACGATATGCAAATGGGCGCCATAACGAAAAATTATGGCTTCAAAGACGCGATCATTAAAGCTATAAACGCCGGATGCGACTTGCTTATCCTTTCAAATAACAACGATTCTTATGATGAAAAAATCGCAAGCAAAACGATTGATATTATTTTTGAAGCTGTAAAAGATGGCCAGATAGCCGAAAAAACAATCAATGAATCTTGCAACCGCATTCTGGATCTAAAAAAGAAATTCGGCCTGATAAAATAAAATTGTGCAAGGCGTCACCTTGTACGCTTAAGAAAGCACTTGCGGCAAACCGGCTTATAAACATAGCTTCCGTCTTCGGGAACAATTGAAGGCAAACCTTCAAGTACTGGCTCGCCATTTTTATAAATTTGGGTATAAACCGCGTCCGGCGTTTTGCAAATTTCGCAAACCGCTCGCTTATATTCAACCTCTTTCGGCCCCATAGAAAGAAGCTTTTTTATTATCGGGAACATTTCTCCTCTATAATCCGTATCCAGGCCGGAAGCAACAACCTTGGTCCCCTTTTTTAGCAACCCTTCTATAATATCAGCATCGCTCTCTTCAAACATGTGAATCTCGTCTATGCCCACAACCTTCAAGCCTCCTTCCATTGCTTCGGACAGATTGGAAACTTTCTTGGCCTGTAAGGAAACTCCGTTCCTTGACCAAACGCTTTCGTCTCTGACATTTTTGGCAGACTGGAAAACCTTAAAAGAAATATCCGCGTATTGCAAAGGCATGGAGTAGCTTATCAGCTCAAACGATTTACCGCTTTTCATCGGCCCTAAGATTAGGATCAATTCCATAATTTTTTATTCATTCTTAAATATATTTATCTTGTTTCAAAATAATAATCGCATCCGCTGCCCCACAAGCCCAAACGGCCTTCCTTGGCTTGCTTTTCTAAATCGTTAAAATAATTCAAATATTGAAAATTTTCATAAGCATAGTTAAAAGCATAACCGCCCTTGACCAGCTCTGCGTTAATAAACTCCCCATCCGGCAAAAAAACATACCGCAATAGCCGGCCGTATTTATCCCTGTCAGAAACGGAAGCATCCGAAACCAAAGAAACTTTTTTACCGCTAAGCAACTCTTTTGTTTTTAAGGAAGCTTCTTGCCCGAAGCATCCCTCTTCCCTATATGGTCCGGCGATCTCCGGCGTATCTATCCCTATCAGCCGGATGTTTTCAACTTTTCCGTTAACCTCGGATTTGATAGTGTCTCCATCAATAACTTCAATGACGCTATAAAAAATCTTACTTTCTTTCTTTGCCGGAACGCGGTCAAAGGCCGCAAAAAAATAATAACCGGCTAACCCGGATAAAACCAGTACTAAAGCGTAAAGTAAAAATTTATTTAATTTTAATTTGATCTGCATTGTTTAAAATAATTTCCGGCCGGCCTTGATAAGTCTTAACCAGCCCGGTTATCTCTACTGTTTTTCCCTGGTACTGCTTCGCCTCCGGAAAATTGAAAGAATCAGACTTAAAAATCACAGCACTGAAAGCACAAGTTTTATAATCCGGACAAAAATCAAAAAAAGTGGTCCCGCCCGAAGAAACATAAATATTGTCCACTTTTCCTGTTACGCATTTTTCTTCCCCTATAAATTTTCCGGCATCAAGATAAGAAGCGCAGCCAGCAACTATATTTGTCTGCTCTTTTGCTATTGGCTGGCCGCCAATCTCCGGCTGGGTAGATGACACTTCCAAAGCGACTTCATTAGATCCTAAATTTTCTTCAAAAATCAAACTCTGTTCAGCTGGTTTTTGGTTTTGGAAAAGATAAACAATTACCCCAAATAAAAAACCGACTATTGCTATCAATATGATAATTTTATTGTTCGCCAAAAAATTCTTCATTTTCTTCTTTTTATTTTATCAAAAAATCGCCTTTCAGGCGATTTTTCGATAGCTCTTTTTGCAAGCTTAAATAAAAGTAATGGCGTTGCCTTTATTTTGGCATCTGCCGGTCCTGCCTATGCGATGGACATAGTCATCATAAGTAGCAGGAACATCGTAGTTGATGACATGGGTGACATTATCAATATCCAGACCCCTGGCTGCCACATCAGTGGCCACCAATATCCTGACTTGATTCGTTTTGAAAAAACTGAGAGCTTTTTGCCTATTGGATTGGGTTTTTCCGCCATGAATAGATTCAACCTTAAATCCTCTTTCTGACAAATTTTCGGAAAGGCTTTCCACTCCCCATTTAGTTCTGCCGAAAATAAGGACCTTGCTGAAATTTTCCCCAGCCAACAGCTCGCACAATTTTTCCATCTTCTTGCTTCCATTCCCGCCGGTTTTGATAACTTCGTGAGTGATATTCAAAGGCATCTCGCGAGTCTTAACCGAAACCTTAACTGGATTCTTAGTGAACTTACTAACAAGCTGCTCTATGGCGCTCGGAATAGTCGCCGAAAAGAAAAGGGTCTGCCTATCCGCCGGCATTTGGTTGATCAAATATTTAATTTCATCCACAAAACCCATATCAAGCATCCTATCGGCTTCATCCAAGACGACTGTTTTCATCTTAGACATATCCAAGGCTCTTCTTTGAACCAAATCCTTGATCCTGCCAGGAGTTCCGATAATAAAATCATATCCTCTTTTGAGGCCATAAAATTGGGTTCTGATCCCGGTACCGCCGATACAAGTCACGGCATAGACTCTTAAACCAAAGCTGAAATCTTTAAATTCTTTTTCTATCTGCAAAGCCAGCTCTCTGGTCGGAACAATAATAATGGTTTTATTCTCGCGATGCAAAAGAATATTATTAATTGCGGGAATTAAAAAAGCGGCTGTTTTTCCTTGGCCGGTATTAGCAATGCCTACAACATCCTTGCCCTGCAAAAGCAAAGGGATCACCTGGTCCTGGATCGGAGTCGGATCAATATATCCTTTCTTAGCGATGTTATTTTTAAGATCGTTCTCAATTTTAAAATCGGCAAATTTATGAACCGGCTTATAAACTTGCTCATCTTTCATAGGATGATTTCTTATTTCCGCTTCATTCTTTTGAATAAATTTAACAATGTCCAGTTTATTTCCGCTGAATCTTCCTTTGCCGGAAAATCCGCCGCGGCTGCCCGAAGAACCGCCTCTTCTAAAATTAGAATTGCTTCCGGAACGAGATCCGGACCTTTGGCTGTTTCTAGAAAATGTTCTAGTCTGCATAAATTGTTTTGGCTTTTTTAGATATGTTTTGGCAATTTCGTTGCCGCACACTTTGCCAGTTTGGTGAACGCCCCGATGTATAAAATGCGGAGCATCTCCAATAAAAAAAGCGAAGCCTTTTTTTGTTAACTCTGAATAACAGGCCGGCTTTTCAGCCGGAATATTCAACCTCGCTTAAGGTGTGAGATTGAATATTTTTAACAAAGAAAGGTTTCGCTTTTTGAAAAATATATAATCTCAATTGTTTATAATAAAATTATATTGTATTTTTACTACTCTGTCAAGCCCAAATTCGCATCTCCGTCATTAAAACCATTATCAATATGGCATCCATCACAAAAAGGCTTATTGCGGGATTTGCCGCAACGGCACAAGGTAACACGGTTCCTGGCCTCGTACTTTGTCCCATCCGCCGATTCTATAGATACCCCCTCCTTTGGCCCAAATAGGCCCGCTAACCTTCTTGGCAGGATCTTCAACTAAACTGATTGACTGCTCAAATCCTGGTTCTATCGGCTCCCCTGTTTTTTTATTTATTGCTACTAATCTGCCCGAAGGACAGTTGCAAGCTTGCTTAACGGCGTTTTTTTTCAGGTCAGGATCATCAGATCCTTGAGTATTGCTCCAAACATCATTATATTGGTTATGGCAAAAACGGGCCCGGGCGCAGAGATCCGGCACATCAGCCAAATCCAATTCCGGACCAGAGATCTTTTCACATTGGTCCGAATAATTTTCTTTGCTGGCCGTCTCTGTCCCGTCAAAGCCAATCTTGGCATGATCACCGTCGCAAAAAGGCTTATTCTTGGAATGGCCGCAACGGCACAAGGCATATTTTTCCTGCCTGGGATACTCCTTTCCTTTTCCCCATGCGCTTGAATCGCCGTTCTCGTCAGCAACGATTATTTCTTTTTTCAAAGGCAAACTTCCAAACACCAAATACGGTCCATCTTTAGCAATCTTGATCCCGCCTTTATTTTGAAGCTGCTTATTTTTGTCTTGGGCCATAAATTCAAAAAATTATTAATTTCTTAAAAGTTCAATGGCGCTTTGGCCGGCTAAATATCCGGTACTCCAACAATTCTGCAAATTAAAGCCTCCCGTCTCCCCGTCTATATCAATAATCTCTCCGGCGAAAAATAAATTACTGATAATCTTTGACCTCATTGTTTTGCCGTCTATCTCTGCTGTCAAAACTCCGCCGCTGGTGGCCATGGCCAGATCAAATCCCAAAAGAGATTCCGCGGTCAACTCTATTTTTTTCAATAAAAGAAACAACCGTCCGCGCTCTTCTTTAGTCAAACCATTCACTTTTTTCTCCGGATCAATATTTGAAAGCCTGGCAATCGCTAAGACCATTTTTTCTCGGCGGAAAATCAGCCAAACAATTTTTCAAACTTTTATTGTGATAATCTTTAAAATTATTTTTGATTTTCTCTTCTATTTGGCCTTGGCTCAAAGATGGATTCAGATCTATAAAAATTTTTACTTCTCCGTTTTTTAACAAGTCTCCGACAGTCCGGCTCAAGTCAATAACAGCCGGGCCGCTTAAACCAAAATGAGTGAATAAACAATCGCCTGTTGCGGTTTTTATTTTCTTGCCGAATTGCCAAACGCTGATACCGGCATTTTCTAAGCTTAATCCCTGCAATTCTTTGATCCAATCTTCTTTTATTCTAATTGGGACCAATGCCGGTTCAAGGGCATTGATCTTGTGCCCCGTTTTCTCTATCATCTGAAAAACTTCCCCGCTGGAACCGGTCAATGGATATGATTTTCCTCCGGTACAGAAAATATAATTCCGGGCCGTTATTTCCCCTTCGGCCAAAACGATTTTTTCAATTGCTCCTTTTCCAAAAACAACATCTTTAACTTCCTCATTGTATAGAACGATAACCTTTTTCTTCTTCATTTCTATATACATCGCTTCCAAAACATCAGCCGCGCTGTTGCTTATCGGAAAGACCCTTTGTTCCCCTTCTATCTTTGTTTTAATTCCAATCTTCCCGAAAAAAACGATGGTCTCTTTCGGTCCAAAAACGGAAAAAGCGTGGAAAAGAAAAGAACCATTTTTATTGTAATGGCCTACCAGCTTTTTCAAATCAAACTCGGCGTTGGTCAAATTACAGCGGCCGTTCCCGGTCAAAAGAAGCTTCTCTCCCAAGCCGCTGTTCTTTTCAATTAAAACTGTTCTCGCCCCCAGCTCCGCCGCCCGGATCGCGGCCATCATTCCGGCCGGCCCGCCGCCGACAACAGCTACATCAAATTCCTGTTTTTTATTTTTCATCTTTTTTGGATTTTGGATTTTCTTTCTTTAAAAACTCTACTATTTTTAAAATTTCTTCCTTTGAAATAAAATAATTGCTTTTCTTGATCACATAATTTTGAAATCCCTTATCTCCTATCCAAACATCGTCTTTCCTGAAATTCATAGACTCATCCACATCCGCATTCGGAAAAATAATCATCGGCACGACAAAATATCTTTTTCCGGATTTCTGAAAGATCAAATTGCTCAAAAATTCCGCTTCTTTTTTCGCCTCGCCGATAAAATCATCTTTCATCTTCCGGCCCTCCACTAAAAGATGGCCGTCGTAATAAGCAAGAATTCCCCTGTTCTCCTTTATTTCAATCGTGAAAATACCTGTAGGACCCACGCAGATATTATCTATCTCGCCAGAGCCGAATTTAAAGTTTTTTATTTCAAAATAATTTTTGCCGATCTCTCCAAAAACTCTTTCCAGCATCAAGCTTCCCCTTTTAAAGAACCTTCTTGCCTTGAAATTCTTCTCTCCGTATTTCTCATAGATGATCTCCCACCAATGTTTACCTTGAAAAAATCCGAACAAAGCGCCTAAAAAGAAAAATACAATAGCGCCAATGCTATAAGCTGAAAGCCACCATTCCAAAGGCATTCCCAGCCCGTATTTTTGAAAATCAATGTTCATCAAGGCAATATGCCCCGCTTCAATCAAAAAATAAGCCAAAAATTGAAGCTCTATGCCTAGAAAAACGAATAAAGAAATATAAACCGTTTTCTTCAAAGATTTTTTCATATCTTCATCTTAGCAAAAAATATCCTTGATTAAAATCAAAAATACTTTGCAAAGAAAAAATATTATTTTTCGGGAAAATAAAAATAATCTTCAATGCCTCGCTCTTCTTCCGTCTTCTCATAAAACTTTTTCTTCAATGGTTCTTCATCGGCCGGATGGGCAAGATGGTATCTATAATCATCATAATTCCCTATGTGCGTTTCCATCCTGCAGTCTTTGATCTCCCAAATATGGTCGCAAACATTATTAAGGATGTAACGGTCGTGCGAAACCAAAATAATCGTTCCCTGGAATTTTTTTAAAACTTCCGTAATAATTTCCTTGCTGGGCAGGTCCAAATGATTGGTCGGCTCGTCCAATAAAAGAAAATTTACATTTTGCAAAATCAGCTCTGCCAAAGCCACGCGAGCCCTTTCCCCGCCGCTTAATTCGCTGATCTTTTTTAGAACATCGTCCTGCGTGAACAACAGGCTGCCCAAAACCTTTCTCACCTTATCGCCTTTTTCCACGGCCTTGGAACAAACCTCATCCATAATATCTTTCTTCGGATCAAGGTCTTCATGCGCCTGGGCGTAATAACCTATGACTATGCTATCGTCAATTTTAATGGTGCCGCCCCCAAGATTTTGCCTGTTTAAAATAGTTTTTAAAAGCGTGGATTTGCCAAATCCATTGCGGCCGATAACGCCAATCTTATTCCCCCAAAAAACTTCCACCTTCCCGGGAGCGGAAAAAAGAATTTTGTTTTCCGGGCCGATCTTTATGCCATCCATTTTCATCACTCTGGTACAAACTTTTTCCACCTTATCAAAACCGATCCTTATATCCTTGTACCCTTTCGGGAGCTCTTTCATCTCTATTTTGTCCAATTGCTTAATCCGGCTTTGCACCCGGCTGGCGGTTGAAGCCTTAGATCTAAACCTATTTATAAACTCTTGCTGTTCTTTCAAATATCTCTGCTGGCGATAATACTGGTCCTCCTTTTTTTCAAACCGTTTTTCCCTTTCTATAATATAATCCGAATAAGAACAATAATATTTTTCCAGCCCGGTTTTGGTCAGTTCAAAAATTTTGTTGCAGATCTTGTCTAAAAAATAACGGTCATGGGCAACGCAAACAACGGCTCCTTCCCAATCTTTCAAAAATTTCTCCAGCCACTCTATGGTCTCTATATCCAAATGATTGGTCGGCTCGTCCAAAACCAAAAGGTTCGGCCTTGAAGTTAAAACTTTGGCCAAAGCCAATTTTGTCCGCTCGCCTCCGCTCAAAGTCTCCACTTTCCTCTGCCAGGATTCTTCCCTAAAGCCAAAATCATTAAGCAACTCTTTGATCATCTCTTCGTAATGATAGCCTTCTTTTTTATTATATTTTCCCAAAACGCTAAAAAATTCTTCTGTTTCTTTATCGGAAAGGCTCTCTGTTTTTTCCTTAGCCTCAAAATAATTTTTTTTATTTATCAGGCCGTACATCTCCGGATTAGCTGAATACACTTCTTCAAAAATGGTATTATCCAAAGAATCCCAATGAGTTTCCTGCGGCAAATAACCAATCCTCAAACCCCTATGCCTATCAATTCCTCCCGAATCCTGGCTCTCCAAACCGACAATGATCTTCAATAAAGTTGATTTGCCTGTTCCGTTGGGCCCGGCAATGGCTATCCGGTCATCAAAATTAACTGCCATAGTTGCGCCGGAAAAAAGATCTGTCCTGAAATAAGACTTGGCGACTTCTTTTAAGGAAACTAAAGACTCCCTGATCGGAGCTGATCTGGTTTTGTAAAGATTTTTTAAAATTTTATCCCTATTATTTTCCATATTTATTTGAGAGATAGCATTTCTCGCGGAGAAAATTAAAAGGCTGGCCCTAGACCAGCCCGCGAAAATATCTTTATGGGATCACGCGATCCGGCAAATCTCAACAAAACCTACTATAGCACGAAATCTTCTAAGAACAAGACGGTTTTATCTGTTATCGCCGTTGCCATGGACCTTGCCTCTCTCCAGGCGCGATCTCAATTTTTCTATATTCCCCCTTGCGACATCTTCTAATTTCAGTCCCAGCTCCTCGGCCAAATTGGAAATATACCATAAAACATCTCCCAGTTCTTTGGCCAATTCCGCTTTTTTTTTCTTCGGAAACTATGCCATCGCTATCGCGGATGATCTTTTTGATCTTCTCCGCCACTTCCCCGGCTTCCCCGGCCAGCCCCAGCGTAGGATAAATAAAATTATTCCCCTTGTTCGGATAAATAGCGCTCTTGCGGGCCTCTTCTTGGTATTGGTTAAATTCCATATTCTATATTTTTACTTTTTAAAATAATTTGATAAAAAACCATATTGAATGAAAATCATTCATATCATTATCTTACCAAAAAATCGGCCTATATAAAACGCCTTGAGATTATCCCTTTTTTAAGCTAAATTATGTATGGAAAAATAATATCTATGGAATTTCTTTACCCTGCAATTTTTGCGATCATTACCTTCTTCTCCACTTTTTTGGGCGGGCTTTTCGCTTTAAAGTTCAAAAATAAAATTCATTTTATAATGGCTTTTACCGCCGGCGTTTTGATGGGAGTGGTCAGCTTTGATGTTTTGCCGGAAATAATAGAACAGCTTAAAACAAGCAGTCTCGGTTCCATTGAAGTAATGGCAGCCCTGGTCTCCGGTTTTTTACTTTTCCATATTTTGGAAAAAACGATCCTTATCCACCACGCCCACGAATCGGAATACGCCGATCACAAGCACCCGAATGTCGGTGTTTTTTCAGCCTTAGCCCTGGCCGGACACAGTTTTATGGACGGAGCCAGCATCGGCATCGGCTTTCAAGTCAGCCCGGCTTTGGGATTTTTAATCGCTGTTGCCGTCATCTCCCACGATTTCACCGATGGAATGAACACAATGGCTTTAATGCTCGCCAATAAAAACAGCGTCAAAAAATCAAAAATATTTTTAGCCATTGATGCCGCGGCGCCGGTTCTTGGCATGGCTTCAACTTTTTTCTTTAAATTTCCCGAGAATTTTCTTATCCTGTATCTCGGTTTTTTCGCCGGCTTTCTGCTTTACATCGGAGCCAGCGATATCCTGCCCGAAGCGCATAGCAAGCAAAGCTCCCTCAAAATGGTCGGGCTTACCGTTTTAGGAGTGATCTTTATTTTTATCATCACCTGCCTCGTCTAGCCCTAAAAACAAAAAAACCGCCCAGACCAAGGCAGTGTAAATTTATTTCATAGCTTTCTGCTATTTTTTGATCTTTTCTATTTTCTCTTTAATGATTCTTTCCAGCTCGGAAACCGTTTCGCTAACTTTTCTTCTTCTATTGACAACGATATGGTCAAATCTATCTCTATAAAGATTCCACATTTCTTTATCTCTCCCCAACTTGACTAAAAACCATTCTTGGTTGGCTTTGCTTTCCCGTGCAAAATATTGCTCGCGCAACTGGCTCCACTCCTCCGGAGAAATATAAATAGTTATTGTCCTGGCGATCATCTCTTCGGCCAAATCGGGCATAGTTACTTGAAATATTTCTTTCGTGTGCGCTCCGGAATATTCGTCTATCTTCCAGATAATATGCTTTCCGGAAAAAACTTCCTGAATAGCCTCCCGGCTTGTTCCTTTGTATTCTTTGGGCCGGACCTCCACATGTTCCAGATAGAAACCATTTTCCGCTCTTTTTAAAAACTCTTCGCAGGTAAAAAAATTGTAGTCTTTCCCTTCTATTTCTCTTTCCCTCGGCAAACGGCTGGTATCGGTCACTAATTTTTTAAAGTCCGGGTTCTTCTTTAAAAATTCGGCGATAATCGTGTCTTTGCCCACGCCGCTCGGCCCGGTAATAACCAGCAAAATCCCGTCTTTATTATTGATATTTTGGTTCTTCTTTTCTGCCATTATTAAAATAACTCCCTGGAAGCCAGCGGAGCATTTTACTTAAAATGATTATCAATGGACAAGCTTATTTTTGAATGTTAATAATATACCATTTCTTTCATCGGGGCAATACTCCTGCTTGCGCCAGATGGCTATCCACTTTCAGGCAGATAACCCCTTATAGTATAATCAATTTATGAATTTAAAAATAAAAGATCCGATAAGTGGCTATTCGCACCTTGTCGGAGCTATGATCTTTCTCGTCGGATCCGTCTTCCTTGTTAAGAAAGCTGAAACCGGTCTGCAATTATTCTCTTTCTTGGTTTTTGGAACAGCTGCCTTCTCTCTTTATCTCGCCAGCGCTTGGTACCATTTGTTCGGAGCTCCCAGCGAAAAAATCGGTTACTCAAGAAAACTGGACCATGCTTTAATTTATTTCCTGATTGCCGGAACATTCACCCCTTTTTGCCTTGTCCTACTCAATGGATTGCTAGGCTGGATTGTTTTCGCAAGCGTCTGGATTCTTGCGGCTATCGGCACCACTGCCATCTTTTTTGATTCTTTCTGGAAGCACTTCCCAAGATGGGCCTCAACGGGATTATATTTATTCATGGGTTGGATCGGAGCGGCTCTTGTTTATCCGATGCGCTTATATCCAATGATCATCGCCCTCGTTGCCGCCGGAGGCTTTTTCTATACCATCGGCGCTGTTATATATATATTAAAAAAACCGAATTTCACTAAAAATTTCGGCTTTCACGAATTGTTCCACTTTTTCATTCTCGCCGGAACGATAGCCCATTTTTGGTGCGTCTACCGCTATTTCTAAAAATCACCCAATAAAAAATTGCTTATTTTTATTTGTACCCCAAAAAGTGTCCGCTTTTTGGGGTACAAATCATTTCCCAAGCGATTTTTTCCTGATGAAAAGAAAGCCTGCGATTAAAAGAAAGATAAAGACAATTCCGCCGGCCAAATAAAAATTTATCATATTGTTGGATGCATCGGGAACCGCGGCTGTTTTTTGTATACCGATAAAATCGCCAATGGTAACGGCTTTAGCTTCCTGAATGAAAAATGGCGTCGGCAGGCTGGCCGCTATAATTCGCCCCTCGCTGTTATTCACTGCTGCATAAATTTCATGCTTGCCGTCCACCAGCGATTTGTCCAGATCATAGATCCAATTTCCATAAGCATCAGCCTTGGCAGTCAAAACAATAGGCATAACACTGTAGATAAATAAAGTAACCACTTGGTTCGGCTCGGCTTTGCCTTGAATCCTTAAAATGCTTCCGATTCCGGTATTCTCAATTTGAACAGTTTCAATGGAATTAACGGTTAACAATTTGCTTTCCTTCAGACCGTCGCTCAATTTCGGCTGCTCCAGCGGTTTGCCATTAATTAAAGCCTGATCAATTCCGCTTAAAAAAGACAATTCTTTCTGGTCTATTAATTTAACATCAATCGGAACTATATTCATTCGTTTTTCAGTATCGTCAGGGATGCCGTTTTTGTTAGCATCAAAAACGATGGCGACTGGCGACAAAATCTGCTGTTGATCTGCAACAGCCATGGGAGACAAAATAACGGAAATTTTACTACCTGAAAAGGCTAAAGGAAAACCTTCAATCTTTATTTCTTTTACTCCGGTTTCTCCCCTGCTGCTCGTGCCATTTTCATCCAAGTTGACGGATAAAGATTTATTTTCGGGATCGGCAATGGCCGAGTATCCGGAATAATCGGATAAAAACTGGCGAACCGCCGGGTCTATTGCCGTCTGGCTTTGATTATTTTGACCGAACTGTCCGCCTGGTCCGCTTGAACTCGTATTTTCTTGGCTGATAGAAATATTGGCAGAGGCCGAACATTCTCTTGCCATCAGCGGCTTCGTTTCGGGAACAATAACGCAATCATAAGCCAATGAACAATTTCTATATTGCTTTGTGCTTGAAATACAACTGCTCCATTCTCCGCATCTCCAATCCCTTTCAGTACAGCTCCCCAGCGGCTCGCATTTTTCTTCAAGGATCGGATTGCCAGGCAAACAATCTAAAGAAACAGAAATGAGGCTTCTTGTTTTTTTGCCATTAAGGCAACTGCTCCAATCACTGTAAGAATATAAACAAGTTTTTAAAATTTCAGACGCCGTACAGCTCCTCTCTAACGATTCTATTGTTTTATCAATACATCCCTCCGGCAAACGGCTAATAATTTTGCGATATTGCTTGCCGTTTTCGCACGCGCCGTATTCTGAAAAATCATATTGGCAATAATTTACAACTGTTGAGGTAGTCGTTGAAGCGGCAACTGCCGTACAGCTTTGCTTGGTTGCTGGAGAAACGCTTGTGATGTTCGGGCAATCTAAAATATTTTCGCAGAAACGGGCTTGAAAACCGCCGATACACTCTCCCCAATTTCCACAAGACCAATTGTCTTGCAAGCAAACTGAACTGGTATTATTAACTACTGAAGTTGCCGTACTCGTACTTGTTTCCGCCGAAGAAAAATCTTCTTTTTCCAAAAAAAATAACCCGGCGGCCATCAGCGCGCACAAAAAGCCGTATTTTACCAGTTTATTTTTCTGAAAAAGCATAGCTCAAATATAATTCTTAATTTGTATTGATGCCTTTCAAAGCAGGCAAATTATTATTCACTTGGCCAGATACCATTTTTTTAGGTTCAATACCCTTATTATTTTCCGCGGCCAACAACTGGGCAAGGATGCCGTCTTTGGATCCTTCGGGAATCAAGGTTAATTCATTTCCTCCCTCAATAATCCGCTGGCACTCAAGAATATCAAACATCGTTGAAAGGACTTCCGGATCTTTTGATATTTTTTTGATTGTATCGCTGACAATTTTCGGCCTCATGCTTGATGCCCTGGCAAACTCCACCGAAGCTTCCTGCTCCGCCTTGCTCTTAATGATATTGACCTGATTCAAACCGTCTTGCCTTATGGCAGAAGTCACCTGCCTTAAACGATTTACCACCTTGCTTTCAATTTGCCTAACCATTTCATTATCGCGGAAATGAACCTTGCGGATATATACCGAACCGAGCTTATATCCCCATTGGATAGACTCGGACGAAACATCCTCGCGCACCGCTTGGCTCATAGGATGCCTGTTGACGAGCATCTCCAATAAAGGCAGGTTGCTTAGATGTTTGATTGTTGCATTTTTAACATTGGCGCTAAGCGATCCCTGGGGATCAACATTTTTAAAAATATGGGCCACGGGATCAGAGATGAACATCTCGCACCATACGCCGATACCCATAGGAGTTCCTTCTTCAGAATTAACAGGAATACTTCTTAAATATTCCTGATCAAGCCCTAAGTTCCTTTTATAAGATCTGCCCAGCCAGTTCACGAAAAAGGCTTTCCAGCCGAGTTCGGTCCACAAAAAATGAAAACCTGGTTCTTTGATAACGCCCACTATATCGCCGAATAAAACATAAACTCTTGCCTCTTTTTCCTGGATGACCGCGTAAAAACCGAAAATATGTCCCAATGCCCGCAAAACAAACTCCAGTAAAAAAAATAATGATGCGATAAAAATTGCCGTGAATAGTGTTGGTATTGCCATATTATTGTTTTTTTGTTTCTAAAATAATTCTTTTGGCCTTGGACAAGATTGCAAGTTTTACATTGCGTAAATATGCAGGCAAGGTCTTTTTATCTCCAGCCTTGATCTCTCCCAGCTGCGCCGCCAGCTGATCCAAAAGCTGAACCTCTGCCTGGGCATTCAGCGTTTCTATCTCTACGGCTCTCTTTGACTGGACTATTCTTTGGTCTGCTCCAGCTTGAGCCAAACTGATCTCCGAAGAAACTTGGTTATGCGCCGTATTAATTGCCGCGAGCGCCGATTCTACTTCTTGCGGCGGTTCAATATCGGTAAGAAGTGCGGCATCAAGCGTGATGCCGTAACGCGCAGCCGACGATCTGCATTCTTTTTCCATATGGCTGTTAAGATCCCCTAAATTCTTCCTTAGATCATTTATGGAAATTCCGTAAACGCCAGGCAAAGAAGCTGGAATGGAAATTAACTCCGCGTTATCTTTTTTAGGAGCTTCAAAATTGGCGATGCGCTCGCGAAGGATGGATATAAAATAACCCATCACATGAGCAATGGGATTTCTAACGCCAAAAATAAAAGCGTAAAGATTGCGCTCGGAAACCGCATAGCGCATCTGGCCTCTTAAATTAATATTAAGCTGGTCTTTGGTAACCGCTTCCAAAACAGTGTTATGGTTATTAACAGAAGGATCTTCCGGATCGTAAGCAATGCTGACCAAATTGGTAGCTATTGAAACCTTATAAACTTTTTCCCAAGGCAATTTAAAATAAGGCCCACCGGGCTTTACGACTTTAAGTTGCGGAAAATTATATCTGTCCCGCTCATCTTCGTTCAATGAATTTAAAAATTCCGGATCGTCCAGCGTGCTTATCAAGCCAAATCGTTGAGCGCGGCCAAACACGGTTTTTACCGCCCTTTCATTTTGCTCTACCACAAAAAAACCGGTAAAAACAAAACGAACTGCTATCCACAATAAAATTCCTAAAAGGAGTGGGTCCATTTTTTGTCTAAATAATTAAATATTATAATCTCGGCCCGCAGCCGAGATTAAGCCCATTATACAATAATCCGGTAAAAAGTTATACACACGCAAAAAACCGCCCAATCCCCCCTAGGAATCAGACGGTTTGCAAAAAATCAGCTCAATAATGAACTATTTTTACTCTTCGTTCCAAACTTCCATTACGCATTTATCGCAATCAAAACTCAACTGGAATTTACGGTCGTTATAGACTAAAGACAGCGGCTCTTTGAAATCAGGTTTTCCTTCTTCAAGATTTTTCGGACAAGCTCCCAAAAAATAACGCAAGCAATGCCTGGTTGTCATCAACTTCTTGCCGCTGGTATCTTTCTGCTGCTCAAAAGACTCTTCCAAAACTTCAGCGCCATGCCTTTGATAAAACTTCCGAGCCAAGCTGTTGGCAACATTAAAAGAATAATCAAGCTCCTTATACGGATAAGGATTATCCGCCTTTTTATGCTCAACTAAAATTCTGCAATAATTTTTTATCCTTATTTTGAAAAGATCTGAAATCAATTCTCGCCTCCAATCGTTCAAAACAGACATCGGTAAAAAATACGGCTGGCTGGATTGAAAAGAAAAATTTCTGGCATAAAACGGACTGTCTCCCAGTTTTGAGAACTGCTGTTTCCAACTGTTCTCCACTAGCTCCGGTTTCTTGGCTAACTTTTTCTCAAAGATAAATTCTTTTTCAACGGCATTGCCGTCCTCATCCTTAGCCGACACGCTAAAGCCTTTTTCAGCTTCTTTGATAATAAAATCAACTGCCACCCGCCTATCGGCTCCGTTTAAAACTTTCTTGCCGAAAGCCGTATCTAAATTTCTATAAACATCAGTTCCAATTTTTAACGAAAACCATTTATTAGGATAAATAACTTCATCCTCAACTAAATTGATATTGGTTCCTGTCAAATTATCTTTTTCGTCAAACCAGCATAAACCATCTCCATTCTTCAGGTCATTTTCACGGTCTAAAATAAAATAGCCGTCTCCCTTTTCTTTCACTTTCCCCATAAGCTTGCCCAAAGATTTTTGGCTGTCCACGGAAACTATTTCTTTCTGTCTGCCATGAAAAAAATAATCGGTATATCCCCTGTTAAAAGTCCTTTCCAAATCAGGTTCAAAATCCAATTCAGTGATGCCGGAAGAAGGCCTTTTGTATTTCCCTTTTCCGGCCGCAATGATCTTGTCCAGCTCTTGGCGATACTTGGCAACTACATTGCCGACATAGATCTCGCTTTTCAATCTTCCTTCTATTTTAAAAGAAGTAACTCCGGCATCAATCAATTCCTGGAGAGAGCCGGAAAGATTAAAATCTTTCAAAGACAAAAGAAATTTATCTTTCGCCAGTTCTTTGCCATTTGCGTCAACCAGCGAAAAAGGCAAACGGCAAGCTTGGATGCACTTTCCCCTGTTGGCGCTTTTTCCGCAAATAGCCTGGCTTAAATAACACCTGCCTGAAAAAGAAACGCATAAAGCGCCATGCACAAAAACTTCCAAATCAACCTTGGTGTTTTCTCTTATTCTTTTGATCTGCTCCAAGCTGCATTCCCTGGCCAGAATCACTCTTGAAAAACCAGCCTCTTCTAAAAACTTCACCTGCCCTGCTTCGTAATTATGCGCCTGAGTACTGGCAAAAATAGGGATAGGAGGCAAATCCATTTCCATTATTCCCATATCCTGGATAATGATCGCATCCACCCCTATTTCATAAGCCTTATAGATTGCTTCTTTCACAGCCACGGCTTCCTCGTCAAAAAAAATAGTATTGATGGGCAAATAAATTTTAGCATAATATTGGTGCGCAAATTTAACCAAGGCCCCGATATCTTCCCAAGAATTCCCAGCTGCAGACCTTGCGCTGAATTGTGGACCTCCTATATATACGGCATCCGCTCCAGCAAGAATGGCCAGTTTCCCCGCATTAAAATCTTTGGCTGGTGCCAAAAGCTCCAATTCTATCGCTTTTTTGTTTTCTTCTGCCTTATTCGCCATAATCATCTTTCAATAATAATACCAAATTGAACAAAAAATCAACTTTCAGCCATTGAATACGGATAATAAGGCGCCCTTAATCGTCTCTTTCCTATCTAATTCTTCAATTATGTTAAACTCTTAGCAAAAATATAGTGGATAAAAAATATATTGTACGCGGACAATAGTGCTATATAATGTGATAAAGATCTTAATAAAAAATAAAATTAAAAATATCCAATGGACCAGAAAAAAATAGTTTTAATAGCAGCCGCAATTATCACAATAGCGGCAATTTCGGGATTATTTTTTTATTCCCAAAACAAAAAAAATACAAGCCCGGCTCCGAGCCAGATAAAAGAAATAGAGAAAGCAGAAATAAAAGAAGAAGCTATAAGCCCCTTGCGCCTGGATTATACTATTAACAATTTCGGCCCCGGCGGAGCCAATGCTTTCTCGTATTATATAGAAAGCAAAAAAACATGCGGCGACCGCGAAGCTTATTTGGGATTAATGAAAGTCCAAAATAATAACAATCCCACCCAGTCCCAATACGCCAAATTTTCTATTTTTTCTGACAACGGACAAACAGCTGCCAGCCAATGGAATAATGAAACGAGCCTGGCTTTTGATGATGCTATTCCTTTTTACAATGAAACAAACCTGCCCCTGATGCTAAACGAGATATTTGTTTATGCTGGAAAAAATTTCAATTCCAAGGAATATTGGGAAACAAAAGATCCAATAGTTTTAAAGGATGTCTCAACCGGCAAAAGCACCGGCAGCTACTCTGTAATTCCCTTGGAAGAAGATAACAGCGGTTTGGTCCCCTGCAAAAAATTTAAAGTAATCGCCAAAACAACCAATATGGACGGCTATTTTACGGCCTGCGTAGCGAAAGAAATAGGAGGCATTTCTTTGCCGTTTATAGTTTCTTTTGCTTTTCAAAACGAACAAGGCCCAAGCTGGAGCCTTAAAAGCTTTGCCAATGAAAAATCAGGTATCGCCTGGGTTTCCCAGTGTTTAAAGCCGGTTGTCTGTAATTATGTAGCCGAACCGTCGCAAACGGAAAAAATCACATGCATCTCTAAAGGAGGACAATTTGAAAACGCCATTGATGGCCAAGGGTGCATAAAAGAATATAAATGCTTAACTGAGATTGAAAAGGCTAATGCAGAAATTTCCAAAATGCAAAATCCGTCATGCCAAATAAATCAAACTGTTCTGAACAAATACTTGCAATGCCGGAAAGACAATAAACCTAATTTTGAACAAACTGGATACGATGGTCAAGGATGTTTGACTGATATAAATTGCCGCTAGCCGATTCCGCAACAGATGAATAAAAAAATCGCCCCTCACCACTTTGTACTTAAATATAGTGCAATAAGTAATAAATTAACTTATTTGCACAATACCGAGCTCAAAGTGGTGGGGGGCGATTTTTATTTTTTCTTCCTGTCCTGTATCAGCCTGCTGGATAGAAAGACTATGGCTTCTTTTTAACAATTAATTTATGCCAATCGGAATAACATGTGATGCCTTGAAAGACAAGCCCTCCTGCCAATCCTGAAAAAAATTTGTTTGATAAGAATGAAAGGTCAGTATGTAATGCCAAAGGAAGCATGCCTATTCCTATTACCCAATGATGGAGATGGAATTTGTACGATCCTGTTTCAAACACGAACGATTTGATCTTGCCTTGTTCGCCAGCCCGCTTGCCAGCCCCGAAGGCCGCAACGAAATAACCCAACAACACCCCTAAATAAATTTGGAACGAAATAATCGCGAGTGAAACGCCAAGCAAAATCTTATGTTTTGGAATTTTCATAAATAGCATTATCGCGCTCTATTCTTTGCAATGCAGGGAACAAGCCTGCTACAATCCTACCAAAATTAAGGCAAGTATTCAATCTAAAATGCTGAAGTATAGGAAAAAATTAATCTTGCTTCGGCCTTAAATTATGCTTCTGTGTCTCCCGATAGCGGAAGAACTATTGTTGCCTTCGTGCCCTTATCTATTTCCGAAAAAATAATTAAACTCCCATCGTGCGCTTCAACTACCTTCTTAACATAATAAAGGCCAAGGCCGGTACCGGGAATGGCGCTGCGCTTGGCATTCTTGGCCCGGTAATAGCCAGAAAGAACTTTCTCCTGCTCTTCTTTCGGAATACCGATGCCGTAATCGCTTATTTCCCAAATGGCTTTGCCGCCTTTTGTTTGAACATTAATCCGCACAAGCCCGCCTTCCGAAGAATATTTTATAGCATTAGAAATCAAGTTAGCTAAAGATCTGCGCAATGGATTCATATCGCCAATCACATTTATATCGGCAGCGACATTACATTCCAATGTTAGCTTTTTTTCTTTTACAAACAACCTCATATTTTCAACCACTTTTTTGGTCAACTCCCCAATATTAATTTTTTCTTTTTTGTCCGATATTATTTTACCAGCGTCAGCCTTAGAAGCGCTGGTTAAATCGTCAATGAAAGCAAACATCTCTTGGGATGATTTAGAAATATTCTCAAGGTTTTCCTTCAATTGATCCTCTGGCATCGGCAACGATTCCCTGGTCCCTTCGGCGATCCATTTAATGGCGGTCAGCGGCGTTTTCAAATCGTGAGCTGTAATGATAAGTAGCCCGCTGGTAAACCAATTGCTCTTCTTTTTTAGAAAGACGACGAATGCTGAATAGCAATAAAACGAATATAATTGATATTAATATAGGTATCGCGCCAATGGAAAAAATCTGCTGGTAATAGCGTTGCTGGGACATATCTAAATTCATACTGGCAATAACGCGGCTATTCGCCTCGTCAAAAATCGGCACTTCAATGGAAATCCAGCGGCCCCATTGATCAATGCTGGAAAAAACTTGAGGCTGTCCGTCTTTAAAAATTTGAAAATCTTGCGGGACTGTTTGTTCATAAATCTGGCCGGGAGGAGAATAATCGGGAGAATCTGCCGGCTCATTATCTAAATAAAAAAATAGTCTTCCGTCCGGTTTCTGCCCGAAAATATAAACAAACCTTGCCTCTGTTTCTATCTCGGCAGCCTGCGCAAGCAATGTTTTCAGTTTTATATAATTGGGATTTTGCAAATCGCTGGCATCACCTTGCAACGATTCAATCTCTTGCGCCGAAACGCTCAACGCTAAAACTTTGTCAATCTTGATCAATTCGTCTTTTATCTCCTGCGCCTGCCGCACCGCCAAAAAAACTCCGGAGATAATGCCAGCAACAATAATCGTGAATTCAAGAAGATAATAAGCTACTGTCCGCCGATTAAACATAAAACGCATTAAATATTTAACGACCAAATTTTGACTAGCTGTCTTTCTTTTAAGTCTACTCTTTTAAAAGCTAAAATCAATTTTAACAAAGCAATAATCAGGCTATCTAGCTCCTATTTATAGATAGACGGAGCCCAAGGACAATGAGCCGCTCTTTAATATTTTTGCTTGATGATCTCCCTCAATATTTTTTCAACTCTGCTGATGCTGGCATCGTCTATTATTGAAATTGCAATCGCCTCCTTGCCGATGGCTTTCAATTCGTCCAGCTTTTTATCAACTTCATCTTTATCCAGTAAGTCGGATTTGCTTAAAAAAATGTATTCCGGTTTATCAAGCAATTCTTTATTATAAGCGCCTAGCTCATTTCTAATGGTCTGATAATCTTTGGCCGGTTCGGCCGACTGGACGGAAATAAAATGAAAAAGAATCTTAGTGCGTTCAATATGGCGTAAAAATTTAACGCCCAGCCCTTTGCCCTCCGATGCTCCTTCAATAAGCCCGGGAATATCGGCTAAAATTAATTCATAATAAACGCCGAGGTTCGGCTCAAGAGTTGTAAAAGAATAATTGGCCACTTTGCTTTTGGCATTGGTCAGCTGATTCAACAAACTTGACTTGCCGACATTCGGCAGGCCGATAAAACCAACATCGGCAATCAGCTTAAGTTCCAATCTTAATTCAAATTCCTCTCCCGGTGTCCCCTCCTGAAATTCAGTTGGACTTGTATTAATTGATGATCTAAATTTAAAATTACCCTTTCCCCCTTGTCCGCCTTTTGCCGCCAATAGGCGCTGGCCGACAGAAATAATCTCATCGTCTTTGGCAATTGATAAATTATGCACCACCGTGCCGATTGGCACTTTTAAAATCAGGTCATCGCCATTTGGCCCGTCGTTAAACTGGTTCTTCCCCTTTTCTCCGTTTTGCGCCGCTAATTCTTTTTTATAACGAAACTGCCCGAGCGCGCCCAAATCCGACACTCCTTCAAAATAAATACTACCGCCATTTCCCCCGCTAGCGCCTGTCGGGCCGAGAGCCATCATCTCTTTATTGAAAGCCACCGCGCCATCGCCGCCCCGGCCGGCCTTTGCTTTAATCTTAACATCATCAATTAACATGCTCATATAAATAAAACCATTTTTCTGCCCTGGAAAACGGATGATGCTATAAGTTAAAATTATTTATCAAATCAAGAGACTGACTAACCGAATTAATAAAACCTTCAAAGGCCCAAATAGAAACCAGCATTGATATCATAGTTAAAATCACTGCAATGATGCCTATTTTTCTTGATTCATGATCGGCTCTCTTTAAATATTTCCATGCATACCAAAATCCAAATGGCGGCAAAAATAAACTGATAAGATATACAACAATTTGCCTAGATAATGTTGTGGCAGGCGGCTTATCTCTTAATGGCTTGCCGCAATTAGAACAAAAATATGCAATAGCTGGAATTGCTGATCCGCATGATGGGCAAGTTGTTTCTGGTTGTATTTCCATAAATATATTATTCATCCTACCAAAAAATCGCCTTCTTGGCGATTTTTGTTTGCTCCGCATCACTGGCATAACTATGTCCTATTTTCTTTTCTTGGTTTTCTTCGCTTCCAGCATAACCTTCTTTGCTGCCAACCTCTTTTTGGTTTTGTGGGATTTTGATTTTTTATGCTTGCCCAGCACTGCTCCAGCTCTTTTTGCCATATATGTATTTTATAAATTAATTGATTACTCTCTGATTATAACAGAAAACACCGGCAAAGGAAAATATCTTTTGTTAACTTCGTCTATTATTAAAAATAGTTTTAACTCTTAAAAATATTTATAAAATAAAGTAACCGAGATAAACAAAAGCAACTCCCAAAATAGAAACAATCATCCCGTAAACACCCAACTGCCCCTTGGAAATCTTTATAGAATTATAAAACTTTATTGATTCTTCCGGAAGGACTACCACCATCAATCCTTTTAACAGCGCCAGCCAGCCAAAAATAGTTATAATCATTGTCCAGCCGCCGGTCCAGATATTGTGATAAACGACCAAAAGGCAGCCAATAGCTAAAACTAAGAGCCCTGTCAAAAAGAGCACTGCCTCATCAACAATCATTTTTTTTATCATCGCTTCATAAAAACGAGGGTTAGCCAACATCCCAAGGCCGATGGCCGAATAAGCTAGCCCCAAAATTTGAAAAATAATTGCGTCAGCCATAGTTTTAACTTTAGTTATTATTGTATCCCTATGTGCGCATAAAATAAAAATTGCCCTCTTTCTTTAAGCGCGCGGAACTTTTTTGCTTGCCATTCTCCGTCTTTTTGTCGCTTTTCCCGCACCTTTCACCGTATCACGCTTCGCGGATTGCGCTGGTTTGCTAATTGTCTTCCAATGTTTTTTCAAATCTTGCGCCAGTGCGCTTATTTCTTCGTGGCTGGCCTTCATACCTTTCTTGTATTCTGCGGCCACGGAATCAATGATTTCGTGATAGACAGGCTCGCTGACATCACTGGCCATCTCAAGTTTTTCCACGACATCACCCTTCATTTTGATGGCCCAAGCCTTGGCATGCCTCTGATGTCTTTTCCCTTTTGGCCCAAGAAAAAAATAGGCCGTTGCTGCTAACCCGGCAAGGCTCGCGCCGAGGACAGCTAATTTCGCCGCGCCCGAACCGCTCTTTGTTGTTTTCTTTTCCATTGTCTAAAAAATTAATTATTAAATGCTATTTATGACTTTTTTTGACACTATCATTTTTTACCGAAGCCCGCCGCCTTCTCCACGACAGAGGGAAAAATAACCGAAAAATCACGCTATTTTCCAATCGCTCCTTAAGTTCCGCGATAAATTCTTCCGATTCCTTAAACTCGCCCTTAAGCGCCTCCGAAAGCATATAGAGATTTTTGCCGGCTTTGATTAAATAAAATAAAAAAATGGAAGCCAAAATCGCTAAGACGACCGTTGCCACGGAAGATATAAAAAAGAAAACATCCGCTTTTATTAATGATTCCATAAATTAATTATACCACTATTTACTTGATCCCGCATACCTTTTTTAAAGCTGCGAGATCGTCTGCTGTCAATTTTTCATTTAGACCTTCGTTAAGGTAGTACATAATGGCTTTAGGATTATCAAGATGCCCAATTCCTAGCGCGTGTCCAAACTCATGGGCAAAAACCCTTACAAGCTGATTAGTATTGTTAAATTGGAAAATATTAATTGCCGTTCCGCTTGCATCTCTTACATATTCTCCTTCAGTGAATTTTTTACTAGTTGACGAACTGATCGTGCTATATTCATTTACTTTGAGGTTAAGGATAACAATCAATTTATTAAGAACTATCTCTGCTGAATTTATAGTATCAACTAATTCATTCAAAGAGTTTTCGGCTTGATTAATTACTGTAACTTGATTATTTAAATCAATCCTTTTCTGTTCTAATATATTATATTCCGTCTTCGGCGCTCCGCCGCGGCTATTCCAATAATTGGTCTCTTTTTCAAGAGCCTTTTTGTCTGCGCTATAGGTCGCAATCAATTTATCCAATTGTGCTTTTTCTTTATTATAAGAAGCAATAAGCGAGTCATACTTGGCTTTTAACGCATCGTAAGTAGACCGGTCGTCATTAACAACTATTCCTATTTTCCTCAACGAGTCCATATCTTTCTGCCGATAGTCATAGATAAGATTTATTTTTAAGTCTCCCGTAAGCGAATACTCAAATAACTGTTTGTTAATTGACGATTCCCATATTTTTTCAGCCTGTTTTATATCACTCAATAATTCTGCTTCTGTCAAACCGAAACGCGTATCAAGATTTGCGATAGAATATGTTATTGGTCTTTGGCAGGGTTGTGATTGAATTAAAAACTCCCGCAAAAGACGGCCAGCATCTTCCCTATAATAGTAGCCAAAACCCAAAAACAATAGGATAGCGAATATGCTGGCAAAAAAGTTAACTCGGAAAGATTCCATATTCAAATTTTACCAGCCATCGGCTCTAGCGTCCATGATGGCTCTAACAAAAAAACGGGATCTCTCCCGAGAACAAATAAGGTGCATTTTAAAAAAAATCTTAATTCTTCAATTTACGCCGCAAGCAAATTAGTAACGATTTTGACCATTTTCTCTTTTTCCTTCCGCTCGCTCGCCGCGATCAAAAGAGACAGGACCGTCAAAGCGTTGTCATTTATTTTCCTTTCGCCGTTGCGTTTATAAAGGCCTTTATTTCTATCCAGAAAATAAACAAACAAAAAAGAGCCGGCGCGTTTATTGCCGTCCACGAAAGGGTGGTCTTTAATTATAAAATACAAAAGATGCGCGGCTTTTTCTTCCAAGGATGGATAAAGCTCATTGCCTCCGGATGTCTGATAAATGCTTCCTATAGCACCTTTCAACCCGCCGCCGTTCTCTTGGCCGAAAAGATCGCTTGCTTCCTTCTTAAGGATTAACTCTCTTTTAACTTCGCTGATTACATCTCTTGCCTTCCAATAGTCCAAAATAAACTTACCCTTCCCTTTTTTGACCAAGGCTAACTTTTCTTTGTCGTATTGATCAAGCAAAGTAAGGGTCTTGGAATAGTCGGCAAGCAAATTTAATATTTCCCGCCCCTGGCCGGCAAGCAATTTATTCTCCGATTTCTCCCGTAAAAAAGAAACAGCCTCCTGCAGCTTTCTAAATTTATTCTCTGCCTGCAATAAACGCTGCTCATTGATAGTATAGCCCTCAAGCAGATGGCTCCTTAACACTTTTGTCGCCCAAATTCTGAATTGCGTGCCGCTCGGAGATTTTACGCGGTAGCCGACAGAGATGATTGCGTCTAAATTATAAAAATCCGCTTTCCTCTCAATAGTCCTTCCTCCTTCCCTTTGAACTATTCGGAAATTCCGGATAGTTGCCCCCTTCTTCAGCTCCCCTTCTTTGTAAATATTTTTAATATGCTCATTGATCGTGCTGACATCTTTTTCAAAAAGCCCGGCCATCTGTTTTTGGGTAAGCCAAACCGTTTCCTTCTCCAGACGCACATCCAAATAAGGTCCGCTTTTGGACTTATAGATAACAACTTCTCCTTTTTTAATTTCCTGGTCTTTCTTTTGAGCCATTATGGTCTTTACTAGTTTGCCCCTGCTTTTATTTGTACTTTAACATATGGCGTTAGGTTAGCATCCCAGAATTTAAACATCTTTTCGTATTCATATTGGCAACGCGCTGCCCGATCTTGGGGCAAACCGTAAGTTCCCACAAAATAATTAAATTTTGGCGGATTACTGCCGTAGACCCAGCACAGAATATTATAATAGCGCTGTTGATTCAAGGCATGCTCGTCCCAAAAAGCATAACCAGGACCTATTTCAGAACTTGTAATGTAAAAATAATTAGCTCCGGTAATCGCAGCCTTGGGTCCGTCTTCGCCCAAGCCTGTTAAAATTACGGAAGCCAGCTGGTCAGCCACATCTTCCTCCTTTCCGGAATAAGTTAAATTATATACATCTATCATCCCATGCCCTAATTCGTGGAAAAGAATAAAATAAGCGGCACCGGTTACAGCTCTATCCACTTCCTCTTTTGTTTTGACAATGTAGGAAAAATTTTGAGTAAGGTTGTCTAATAATTCATCGCATATGACTATTTTCTTTTCGTCGGGAGTGTAATAAGCATTAATAAAACCGCACTCTTCAATGATAATCGGAAAATCTTTTTGCAGTATAAATGTCCCATTCAAAAAAACAGCTATGCTTTCAAATCCCTTAGAACTTTCAAGAAGCTTGTTATATTCGGCGTATCTGGGATTCTGTGTTTTGCCATAGACAATTTTAAAATCCCCCTTATCTTCAAAAGCGAGCTTTTTTGATGAACCAAGCTGGCCGTTTTGGTCTTCAACTCCTATATAATAAAAAAGCCCGACCACAAGAATTAAAACTGACAAAACAATGCCTTTCTTTTTACTCATACTCATATTGATATAATTTTACTTTTTCCGTTCAAAAATAACAATAACTAAAAAATCGCATTTTGGTTAGGCGGCTCCAACAAAAAAGCGGGATTTCTCCCGCTGGTTCCAACCAATACCGCTGAAAATACTATAATATCTCTCTTAACAATTCTTCTACTCCAATCTTCTTTTTCGCAGAATAAGGAATAATTTTATGGCCTCCCATGGCCTCTTCTATTATCTTAAATTGATCCTCGCATTCCTTTTTCTTCATCTTGTCTATTTTATTCGCTACGATAATAATATCTTTATTGTGCTCATCTAAAGAGGAAAGAATCTCCAAATCGTCTTCGGTCGGACCAACCTTGGCATCAATAATCAAAACCACTTTTTTCTGTTCGTATTCGGAAACAAAAAAATACCAGTTTACCATAGCTCCAATACTTTCTTTCAACTTATCCGGAACTTTAGCGTAACCATAGCCAGGCAAATCAACAAAATACAAAGATTTGTTGATCAGAAACAAGTTTATTTTTTGAGTGCGCCCCGGGAAAGAACTTGTCTTTGCCAGGTCCTTGCTGCCAACCAAAGAATTGATAACACTGGACTTCCCCACATTTGAACGCCCGATAAAAGCGACCTGGGGAACCCCATCGTCAAATACGGGATCGCTGCCACGCACTCCTTTTGCAAATTGAGCTGATTCTATTTTCATATTTATGGTAGGGCTATTATAGGCCATATACGGCCGCAAAGCAAAGCCAACGAAAAAGCGGGATTTCTCCCGCCGTCCGCCTGCCTGCCGGTAGGCAGGCCTTTCGGCAGTTCGTCTCAACTTCTGGGCTCCGATGGCTATTAAGCAGTTAGAATCTATATTATTGAACAAAAGCTGATTGAATGTTATCCATCTGATTTCTCGCCCATTATTATTTTATATTTTTAGCGATTGGGCAAATCTTTTCGCTTTTTCTATATCGTCCTTATTCGGTTTGTTTTTGTTTAATCCGCCAATTATTTTTAATGGGCCGAATGTGTCCCAGCCCCGGCAATTAAATTCTCCCACAATTTTACAATTCTTTTTAGTCAATCTGTCTTTTAATTCTTTATGATATTTACTTCCATCAGGGGCTCCGCTAGTTGAAAATATAAAAACCGACTTCTGTTGCATATTGGGCAAATTATCAGCAAAATCCAAAAGGGCTTTATGAACCTTCCAACGATAAATACCGGAACCAAAACCAATTATGTCGTACGAAGACAAATCTTCATTATGAACTTCGTTTGGTTTATTTATTTGAGCTTGAAGAACTTCGGCAATAGCGCTTGCAATCCTTGAGGTGTTTTGATGATGTATTGAAGTACAAATAACAAGTGATTTCATAGAATAATTTAAGCTATTATAATAATATTCTACCAAAAATCCACCCTTTAGCCAGGCGGCTCAAACCAAAAAGCGAGTTTTGGCTCGCTCCTTGCTGAAACTGGTTTGATTTCGACTACTGGGCTCCGCGGGTAGGATTCGAACCTACAACCTATTGGTTAACAGCCAACCGCGCTACCATTGCGCCACCGCGGAATAATACTCTCCAATATTAAACTAAAATCACAAAATTTTCAAGATAAGCCCTTCCCCTAGAAAAAAAGGGCTCATCTTGAATATATTAGTATCCTTCCAACTTCTTCAGTCCGCTGTGCTGGCGAATCTTTTCTAGGGCTTTGGCTTCTATCTGCCTGATTCTTTCGCGGGTTACGCCAAACTTCTGGCCGACTTCTTCCAAGGTATAAACTACGCCGTCGTCCAAACCGAAACGCATTGATAAGATCTTTTGTTCTCTGGGAGTAAGCTCTTTTAAAATATCATCCAGCCTTTCGCGCCAGATCGTTCTTCCGGCAATGGCCGAGGGAGATTCAGCTTTGTCGTCTTTAATAAACTCGCCGAGAGTGCTGTCTTTCTCGTCTTCGCCCACAGGGGTTTCCAAGGAAATAGCTTTTTGAGAAATTTTATCCAAATGGCGGACCTTGTCAACTTCCAATTGCATCTCATCGGCAATTTCTTCGGCCAATGGTTCGCGGCCCAATTCCTGTAAAAGCCTGCGCTTTATCTGGGTGTATTTGGTCAGCGTTTCAATCATATGGACCGGAATTCTGATAGTTCTGGCCTGGTCGGCCAAAGCGCGAGTAATAGTTTGCCTTATCCACCAAGTGGCGTAAGTGGAAAATTTATAGCCTTTGCGCCAGTCAAATTTTTCCACAGCGCGGAAAAGGCCGATATTCCCCTCTTGGATCAGATCAAGCAAAGTTAAATTCGGAGAACGGCCGACATATTTTTTGGCGATTGAAACCACCAAGCGCAAATTAGCTTCGGTTAATTTCTTGCGGGCTTCCTTGTCCCCTTTTTCAATTCTTTTAGCCAAAGTTTTTTCTTCTTTGGCGGTGATAGAAGAAATTCTCCCGATCTCTTTTAAATAGGTTTGAACCGAATCAATCTTGCGAACGGCAAAGGTCCTGGCTTTCTTTTTGGTTTTCTCTTCATCAATATCTAAATAGCCCTTTGATTCTTTCACATCAATGCTTTGCTTTTCCAGCTCTTGATAAAGTTTTTCCAGTTCCTCAATATTTTCTTCAATATCCGGCAAAGCAAAAAGGATCTCCGAAAAAGTGACAAAACCGCGAGATCTTCCCTTTTCGGTCAAGCCTTGCAAAATTTCCGGCGTAATAAAAACTCTTGGCTTAGACGGTTTGCGGCTTTTTTTCCGAGCCGGTTTTTTCACTTTGGCTTTTACTATTTTTTTTGGCGCGGCTTTTTTTACCTTTTTTGCTTTTGTTTTCGCCGGAACTGGTTTTTTCTTTTTTAAAGTTTTGGCCATAGGTTATAGTTTACTGGTTTAATTTTTTAGCTAAATTAGTGAATTGCGTTAAAAGATCTTTTGACTTTTCCAGATCTCCTTCCCTCTCGGCATTCTTAATCTCAAAAGAAAGCTGGTTAAGATCTTCCTTGAGATGCATTTTTTCTATTTGGCAAAGGCAGGCTGCAAAATTTTCCTTAAAGCCGTCCATATCCTCTTTCTCCAGATCGGACCGCAGAAAAACCTGTCCTAAAAAATTAGCGGTTTCTATCGGTTCCGCAAAACTTTTCTCAAGCTCGGCCTGGACGATCTCGGGATCGCTTTTTATTTTTAGAATAATTTCCTTGGCCAGCCCGGCAAACCTTTCAACAAGCTCTCGCGATACTTCCGCAACGCTTTTAGGATCAGCCAGGATCAAAACCAAAAGTTCTTCTTCTAATAGCTCTTTTCTGGGCCTTTGGCAATTTTCCGGCTGTCCGCTCTTCGCCTGCCCTGCTTGCAAATTGCTGACAGGCTCAATATATCCGGCTTCTATTTTTATCTTGCCCATCTCTTGCTCTAAATCTTCCTCTCTGGCTTTTAATTTTTTGGCCAGCTCTTGCAGCCAGTAATTCTGTTCTATCTTATTGGAAAGTTTTTTAATCTCCGGCAAAACGATTCTGGCTATTTCTTTCTTGTCGGAAATATTGCTTGAATCGCGCCCCACAAAAGCCAAATTGAAATAATATTCCACTATCGGTTTGGCCTTATCGGCGATCTCCTGCCAAGCCTCGCCGCTTTGTTCAACAATCACATCGGCCGGATCTTTCCCCTCGGGCATTATGGTCATTTTAATATTAAACCCTTCTCTTCTGGCTAAGTCTATGCCGCGCTTTGAGGCTTCGTTGCCGCCGGTGTCCATATCAAAAGACAGAGTTAAATTTTGGGAATAGCGCTTCAATAAATTCAAATGCCAAGGCGTCAACGCCGTACCCGAGGCTGCAACCACATTCGGCACGCCAGCCTGATGGCTCAAAATGCAGTCCATATAGCCTTCCACTAGAATACAAGAATCTTTTTTTCTGATATCAACTTTGGCCTTGTCCAACCCGTAAAGTATTCTGCTTTTATCATAGATCAGCGTATTGGAAATATTTATATATTTCGCCCCCTCGGCGTCATTTTTCGGCGTTTCAAAAACTCTTCCCCCGAAACCAACCACTTGAGAATTAACATCAAAGACTGGAAACATTATCCGGCCGCGAAAACGATCATAGAAATTCCCCTCTTTGTTTTTAACCGCCAGCCCGGCCTTACCGGCCTCTTCTCTATCGTAATCCCGTCCGACTAAAAAATCTGATAATCCTTGCCAAGTATCCGGAGCAAAACCCAAACGCCACTTAATAATAGATTCCTCATTCAGTCCGCGGCTTAAAAGATATTTTTTGGCCTCCTGGCCGGTTTTGCTTTTTTCCAGCTGGGCTTCATAAAAACGGCAGGACAGATCGCAAACATCATAAACTCTCTGCCTCTCGGTTTTAAGATTTTGCCATTCAGGCGACTGGGGCTTTAATTCCACTCCAGCTTTATGGGCCAAGATTCGCAAAGCGTCGCCAAATTCCACTCCTTCAATTTCTTTTACAAAAGAAAAAACATCGCCTCCTTTAGAACATCCGAAACAATGCCAAATTTGACGGCTGGGCGAAACAAAAAAAGATGGTCCTTTTTCGTTATGAAAAGGACAGCAAGCCCGCCAATTAGCGCCGGCTTTTTGAAGTTTTAGGTAGCCCCCAATAATGTCAACTATATTGACACGGTTTTTTATTTCTTCAATAGGAGAGTCCATTTAAGTACTGCTATTCTATCAACTATTTGCTTAAAAAACAATGATAAAAGCAGGGCCGGCTTTTGGTTGAAAACGGCCGCTTAGCTGATGTCGCGCGAAAGGTTGACCACGGTTTTAACTTCTCCGTTCGGGATATAGCAGGTTTTTTTGTCTTCTGAATTAAAAAGTATGGTTCTTCTCAAGTTTATTTCTTTGACTTCCCCTACCTTGCCAGCCAGCTCAACTTTTTCGCCAATGCGGTACTGGTCTTCCAAAAGAATGACGATTCCCGATAAATAATCTTGGATGAGATTTTTAGCTCCCATACTCAAAGCCAAACCGACAATACCCAAGCTGGCCAAGATAGGAGCAATATTGATCTTGAATTCTGACAGAATGGTCAAAAGCGCCGTTGTCCAAACTAAAAGAGTGAAAAATGAGTTAAAAACTTCGGTCAAAGTCGTTATTCTTTCCCCCGGGATCTTGCTTTTTGTCCCAGCCTTCTTGCTAACGAGCGTTTTGATTGCTTTAGAGATAAATAAATTGCCAAACTTAACCACGACCAATGCTGTGGCCAAAATCAAAATCGCTTTCAAAATAGAAAAAATGACTTCTGGTGCGGTCATGTATTTAATAATATTATTTATCGCCAAATCAATATTCTGATGTACGGAAAACATAAAAATGAGGCTTTCACCTCTATAATAATTATGACGAAAAAGAGAAAATTTGTTTCAAAAACAAATTCTTAATCCGAGTATTTCCTTATCTAGACTATATACTATTTTCTAATTTTTAGCAAGCCCCGGCTTTTCTGCCCTTCCTGCGGCCATGGCTGCCTGCAGGCCTGCTTCCCCATCGGTTCTTATTGCGCGGTGGCGATAAAATTCATAGTGGCTATTTCTTCATTTCTTTTTGATACTCAAAGTAAGAATAGAATAAAAGATAAATGGAAAAGACCATAACCGGCAAAATTGTGAACCAAAAAGCCAGCTCCCCGAAAAATATTCCCAGCAAAGATAATACCGCCGCAACCTTAAAAAGCTTTCCGCCCAGCTTATGGGTCTTATCCCAAACAACATCATTGCTAATGGTCCAAGGGGTTTTGATGCCGATAAACCAATTTCTTTTAGTATTTTCCACAAGAATGCCGCACCAATAGAACAAAGCGGAAAGGGCCGGCACCATAAAATATGTCATATTAAACCTGTAACCGAAATTCCAAGCCATGGTCAATAGATAAAGATAGAACAAGAATAAAATAATGGAAACAATAAAAGCGTTATAATATTTACGGAATTTTTCAATATTAGCTTTCATTGGATCTATTTTCGGAATAAAGTTAAACAATAAAAACATCGCCAATGACATAATCGGCATTAAAAATATTCCCAAAAATTTAGACATATAGCCGTTCACTTCCCCTTTCTCATTCCAATGGCTGGCTACTATTTCCGGCAGTTGAGGATAAGCCCAAATACCTATGGCGAACGAAATAAAAATTGTTGCCAAGGCTATAATTTTACTTTTATCCATAATCATTTTAATTTAAAATTATTTAATCTGGTAGAATACCCCGTCAGCTTGCTGCGGGGTAGTTTATTTTAACGAGAAAGAAACTCTAACTACGCCTGTTACTTTTTTCTCCAAAGAATTAGTGTCATAAATCCCGTAGTCGGAAACATCCACGGAATTTTTAGCTGTCACTTGAAAAACGCCCATGCTAGCGGATTGCAAGGCGTCTATCTCTTTACCTGTACTCTGTGCTATCTTTTCCGCTCTGGCTTTAGCGTCTTTTGTGGCATCTGAAAGCAGATCTAAGCGAAGATCGGCCAATTTGCTGTAATAATATTCCAGGCTTTGAGTGGTGAAAACTAACCCCTGGCCTATGAAATAATCCGAAGAGGCCTGCGACAAATCGCCGACTTCTTTCACTTTCGTAGACTCAACAGTTATTACTTGCTGTAAGTTGTAACCGGTTGTCCGGCTGCTGCCGCAAGTTTGCCCTCCGTATTTATCATAAAAAATGCCGTTCTGGCTTTCGCAAACAGGACTAACTGTCACCGGGTTAACCACAACTTCTCCATCCTCAACTCCCGAATCTTTAAAATATTTCTTGATGATCTGAAGATCGTTCTTCATCGCAGCGCTTCCCTGCTTCAAGCCGTAAGCATCAACCGAACGGGAAAGAACGCTTTGCCATTTTACCGTATCGGAGGAAACCATTCTTTCTGCAGAGCCCGTCACAGATAAAACATTGGAAAGCTGTTTTGATCTGTAAAAAGAATCCGCTCCTATAATTGTGGCAAGGATAATAGAGGCGCCGATAGCTATGGCAGCCCAAACGATATCGCTTATCTTGCAAACTGCTTTAGTCTCTGTGCTATTTTCCATATTTTTATAATACCATTTAAGATTGATGATCTGACCCTTACTTAAAGATACCTAAAAAAAGCAAAAAGGACAATCAGGCTTCAGAACTTTTTAGCTTTCAATTCCCGTAAAGCGTCATTGGCGATCCATTGGGCTGGTCTGGAATCAATCTTTTTTATTTCCTCGGCCAAGCGCATGGCTTCATTTTTTAAATTTGCGTTTCTTTTTCCGATTTGACGCAAAGCCCAGTTAACCGCTTTGCGCACAAAATTTCTTTCATCAACGGCTTGCTTTTTAATACAAGGAAAGAAAGCTATAAAATCTTCATCTTTAGCTTTCTTGTTATGGACGGCTAAAGCAGCCATCAAAGCAAACCCAGCCCGCCTTACAAATTCTTCTTTGTTTTTGGTCCATTGCTTGGCCTTGCTAAAAGCCCACTTTGTTTCAACAAACAGATTCATACAAACCTGATCGCAAACATCCCATGAATCAAAATCTTTAACCCAGCCATCCATTTGGTCCTTGGAAACTTTGCCAACCTCGTCCACTAAGCAAGCTAAAATTCTAGCTTCGTGGATCCCGCTTTGCCAAAGATCCAGAGCAAGCTGGTGTTCCTTTCCTATTTCTTTGGCCAACTTGCGCAAAACAGGCATTGAAACGCCAAGAGTGTTATTTAGGCTTATCCCGAATCTCGCCATCCCCTCTGCATTTTTCGGGTTAGCTTGCTTCTTGAGCTTATAAATAATTTCTTCCGAAATTTTGCTCATTTTTCTAAAAATTATTTGATAGGTTGGACTTGAAAAATTTCGGCTGACAAAATTTTAATTGGATTGACAGGGGAAGACATCGCTCCATCGCCGCCAAGTTTTACTTCTGCTCCGGCAATTTTATCAACAACATCCAAGCCTTCTATTACCTGGCCAAAAATCACATAATCTGGAGAGAGGGCAAAATCTTTATGCATTATAAAAAATTGGCTGCCGTTGGTATTCAATCCTGAATTGGCCATAGCGATGATGCCGCGTTTGTATTCTCCAGTAAAAGGTTCATGGTTGAATTTATAACCCGGACCGCCGAATCCCGTCCCTAACGGATCTCCTCCTTGGATCATAAAACCGCTAATCACGCGATGAAAAATAGTGTTGTCGTAAAATCCTTTGCGGACCAGATAAATAAAATTATTGACCGTGATCGGGGTCGCGCTGGCATTAAGCTGTATCTTGATATCTCCTTCCGATGTTTTCAGTACTGCGACATAATCCGCCTCTTTATCTATCTGCATCACCGGGCCTTGGTTGGCAGTAATTTCTTCCGTGACTTTGTTGTCTAATTTAATTTCCATAGTTTTTTGGCTTTCATTATTTTGATTATTATCAACTATTGAAGCGGTTAATGAATCATTATTTATGGGCTTAGAATCAACATTTAAATTATTATCCCTGTCGGCGGAGATAAAAAATAAGCCGATGGATG
>CAIMDX010000035.1 GCA_903839905.1 uncultured bacterium | reverse complement strand
TTGGTTGGTCATTGGGATTTGGTCATTGGTCATTCGTTTAAATAATAAACTTTGCCAAAATAAACCTATACGACTATATTCACCAGCCTTCCTTTCACAAATATCATCTGCTTCGGTTGTTGGCCGTTTAGCCAATTTTGTATTTTTGGACTGGCCAAGGCAGCTGCTTTGGCTTCTTCTTCGGATATTTCAGGGTCAGATTCTATTTTGTCTCTCATCCTTCCGTTAACTTGGATGATCAAATTAATCTTTTGCGCTTGCGCTAAGGCTGGATCAAAAACCGGCCATTTTTGCTGGAAAATACTCCCCTGGTTCCCGATCTTCTGCCAAAGCTCTTCGGCTAAATGCGGAGCGAAAGGGGATAGCAGCAACAGCATTCTATTTAAAGAATCTTTGCCTGTTTCTTTTTTATTGTCCGCGGCGAAATTAACGAACTCCATAAAACCGGAGATTGCCGTATTGAATCTCATGCTCTCAATATTCTGCGTGATGCGCTGGTTCAGCCGATGGATCAATCTTTGAGCCTGGTCGCTGCTTTCTTTATTCGGCGAACATTCTAAGACCAAATTATAAAGTTTGTCCAAAAAACGACGAACGCCTTTAACTCCTTGAATATTCCAAGCAATGGCTTGGTCAAACGGACCCATAAACAATTCATAAACTCTCAAAGTATCAGCGCCATATTCCTTGACGATGTCGTCGGGATTAATGACATTACCTTTTGACTTGGACATTTTCTGTCCGTCGTAAGACAAAATCATCCCGTGCGAGGTTCTTTTTTGATAAGGCTCCGGACTGGGAGCAGCGCCGATATCAAAAAGGAATTTGTAAATAAATCTGGAGTATAAAAGATGCAAAGTGGTATGCTCCATCCCGCCGTTATACCAATCAACCGGCAGCCAATATTTCAATTTTTCCGGCGAACCCAAAGCTTGATCGTTTTGCGGGTCGCAATAACGCATATAATACCAATTGGAACCGGCCCAATTAGGCATTGTGTCGGTCTCGCGTTTGGCCGGACCGCCGCATTTCGGGCATTTAACATTGACCCATTCTGTTATCGCGGCCAAAGGCGATTCGCCTGTTCCGGTCGGCTGATATTTTTCTACAAACGGCAATTCAACCGGAAGCTGGTCTTCGGGCACTGGAACAACCCCGCATTTTTCGCAATGGATAATCGGTATCGGCTCCCCCCAATAATGCTGGCGCGAGAATATCCAATCGCGCAATTTATATTGAATGGAAACTCCTCCCAAGCCTTTTTCTTCCAGCCAGATTTGTATTTTCTTGATCGCTTCTTCGGAGGACTCCCCGGAAAAATTTTCAGAATTGACCAGGACGCCATAGTCCACAAAAGCTTCTTTTGAAATATCTCCCCCTTTAACAACTTCCTTAAATGGCAGGTTATATTTCTTGGCAAAATCATAATCCCTGCGGTCATGGGCCGGCACCATCATCACCGCTCCGCCGCCATAACTGCCGATCACATAATCGCCGAGCCAAACTTCTATTTTTTGATTGCTAACTGGGTTGGCCGCCCAAATTCCTTCCAATTTTATCCCGGTCCTTTCTTTTTCCAAATTAACTCTTTCAAATTCCGTTTTCTCACGGACTTTCTCAATATATTTTTTGACTTCAGCTGAATTGGAAATATTTTTTTCCAAAATAGAAACCAAATTATGCTCCGGCGCCAAAACCAAAGCGGTCACGCCAAAAATCGTGTCTATCCTGGTGGTAAAAATTTTCAATTCCTGGTCCGAACCGTCTATCTTAAAGATCGCTTCGGTCCCCTCGCTTCTCCCTATCCAGTCTTTTTGCTGAATTTTTATTTTTTCCAAATAATCAACATCATCCAAGTCTTTGATCAAACGGTCAGCATATTTAGTGATCTGGAACATCCATTGTTTTATTTCTTTCTTTGAAGCCTGCGTTCCGCACCTCTCGCATTTCCCGCCGATCACTTCTTCATTAGCCAGGCCGATCAAACATTTTGGACACCAATTAACCGGAATCTTAGTTTGATAAGCTAGCCCATTTTTGAAAAGCTGTAAAAATATCCATTGAGTCCATTTGTAATATTTAGGGTCAGAAGTATTAACTTCTCTTTTCCAGTCAAAAGAAAGACCTAAATTTTTCAACTGCCTCTTGAAATTATTGATGTTTTTTTGAGTGGAAACACTGGGATGGATGCCGGTTTTAATGGCAAAATTCTCCGCTGGCAAACCGAAAGCATCCCAGCCGATTGGGAATAAGACATTCCATCCCTCCATCCGCCTTTTTCTAACAATGGAATCTAAAGCAGAATAAGAACGGCAATGGCCGACATGAAGGCCTTCTCCCGATGGATAAGGAAATTCCACCAAAGCAAAAAACTTTTTGGCCGAACCTGATTCAGTAAGGTCTTTGGCCTGATAAAAATCATTGTCCTCCCAATATTTTTGCCACTTTGGCTCTATCTCTTGCGGATTGTAATTTTCCATGGTTTATTTTTATTTTGTTCAAGTCTTTCCTTAAAATTAGCCCATTTGCATGATTTTGTAAATTAAAACTGGTCAAAGCCCGCCTTCGCTGCCACTGCAGCTACGGCGAGGCAAAGCCCGCCCTAAAAGTCGTTGGAAACAACAGTACCTTTAAAGGGTTTGCCGGCCAATAAATTGTCTAAATTATCAAGATCTTTTCCATTGGCGATAATTACTTCTAAATTATATTTTTGCGCCATTTGCGAGGCTTTCGGGTCAAAAGGCATATTGGCGCCAGGGAGCCAAACTTTGCCGGTGATCTTCAACAGCTTGGCGAAAGAGGTCAGCTCTATGGGTTCGGCGTCAGGATAGATTTTCGGATCTTTATTATACAGGCACTCTATATTGGAAAGATTTATCACTTGTTTCGCTTTATACTTCCAAGCCGCGTAGACTGCGTCAAAATCAGTGCTACAGCCAGGCTTCCAGCCCGGGGCCACGATAATCTTCGCTTTTGTTTCTATCGTTTTGGCGTAGTCCCTGACAATCTCCGGATGGGCGGCCTTGCCAAATAAAGCCCTGACCAGTTCGGCGTTAATATAAGTGCTGTTAATCCCTATTTGGTCCAAAGCTGCTTTGTCTTTAACGCCCAGCTCTTTGGCAGCCCGCTGATAAACGCGCGCCGTCTTTCCGCCTCCGACCACGATAAAAAACCTTTTACCCCGTTTGGTCCAGCCTAAAATGAATTTTTTGAACTGGTCTAAAAAATCCTCGTTAATATCATCGGGCACAATCAATGATCCTCCCAACGAAAGAACTGTTATTTTTTCTTTTTCCATATGCTTTTTGTTTTAACTATTGATTATATAAAATTTATAATTTCCGATTCCGCGATTGGGGTTTTGGTGGACACCCCGATGCATGGCATACTGAATACCGCCCTAATAAAAGCGCCCTCTTGGGGAGGGCGCGAAAATTATTTTAATTTGAATAATTGATTGGCGTTGTGGGTTGTGGTTTTGGAAACGGTTTCAAAATCAATGCCTTTGATCTCTGCTAATTTTTCAACGATAAAAGGTAAAAACCCGGGCTCATTCCTTTTTGAGCCTGCCATTGGCGGAACCAAAAATGGACAATCGGTTTCCAGAATAATTTTTTCCAAAGGTATTTTTTTAATTGTTTCTTCCAACTTCATTTTAAAAATTATGCCGTTAATTCCAATAAACAATCCCAAAGCCAAATATTTTTCCGCTTGGACAATTGTACCGTTAAAGCAATGGATAACGCCTCTTAATTGACGGCCTTTAGCAACTCTTTGTTCTAAAATAGCTATCATCTCATCGTGCGCGTCGCGGCAATGAATAATAACCGGCAAGCCCATTTTTTCGGCGAAATCCAATTGTTTTTCAAAAATTTCTTTCTGTTTGGCTTTATAGCCATCCAGCTCGGCCAAATCTTTCGGTTTATAAAAATAATCCAAGCCTATTTCGCCAATAGCT
>CAIMDX010000034.1 GCA_903839905.1 uncultured bacterium | reverse complement strand
GAAAAAGGCGGCATAACCGTTGGCGCAAATGCGAATAGCTCTAGAATAAACATTACGGTTTCCGATACGGGTGCGGGAATGGCCGAAGAAGAGATTATTAAGCTTTTTGAAAGTTTTTCGCGCGGCTCGGCCGGCAACGAACTCAATACTCAAGGCTCCGGCCTTGGGCTGTACATAGCCAAAAAATTCGTGGAAATGCACAACGGAAAAATTTGGGCGGAATCGGAAGGGAAAAACAAAGGATCTGCTTTTCATATAGAATTGCCTAATAAATAAATGCCGGGAAATTGTACATGGCCGAGCTTAAGGATAAAATAAAATAGCTAAAAAAAGAATAAACGCTAAATAGCAAATATGGTTTTCAATTTAATTTCAAATTCTGAAGTTTGTTACTTATGGATGCAAAGCAGCGCTCCGCAGCTTTTATATTTTTCGCATATACCAACCGCGATCATTTCCGTACTTTTAGGAATTTTTGTCTATTTTAAGAGTAAAGATTCTTTAGCCGGGAAAATACTGCTTTTTATTTCATTGGCTTTTTCCTTATGGTCAGCCGCCGATCTCTTTTTATGGCTAAGCCAAGATACCAGGCTAATTATATTTTTTTGGTCGCTTATAAATTTAATAGAGTTACTGATTTTCGCAGGAACTCTTTATTTTTCTTATGCTTTCCTGGAAAAAAAAGATGCCCCTTTGAAGTACAAAATTATTATCTTGCTTCTGCTTTTGCCAATGGCCTTGCTTTTGCCTACAAGAGCCACTATGGACCATTTTGATAATTCCTATTGTGAAGGCGTCCAAGGCCCGATGGTTTATTACTTTTATTCCATTGAGGTATTATTTACTTTGTGGGCTGCTACATATCTAGTTAAAAAAATAATAAAAGCATCTAAGGGAGAAGAAAGGAAAGTAGCTGCTTGTTTTTCAACTGGAATATTCTTGTTCTTGTTTTCTTTTTCCGGAACAAGCCTGATCAGCAGTATAACCGGACAATGGCCGATAGCGCAATATGGAATGTTAAGTATGCCTATCTTTATGGGCTTCCTGGTCTATCTCATCGTCCGATACAAGGCTTTTGATATCAAGCTCATCGGCGCCCAAGCCTTGGTCATCGGAATAATCTCGTTGATCGGATCACAGTTTTTCTTTATCAAAAACACCACAAACACCGTCCTTAATATCATAACGATGTTACTGGTTTCTATTTTCGGCTGGTGGCTGGTGAACTCGGTCAAAAAAGAGATTAAAGCCAAAGAAATACTGGAACAAAAAGTCAAAGAAAGAACCAAAGAGCTAGAGCAAAGCAAAAAAACGGCCGAAGAAAGGGCAACGGAACTGGAAAAATGGTATAAGCTGACTATCGGCAGGGAATTAAGGATGGCGGAGCTGAAGGAGAAAATAGGGGAGTTAGAAAGTAAAAAATAAACTACCCCCTCAGCAATCTGACGGGGTATTCTACCAGATTAAATAAACTTTAAGTTAAAAATTTATGGACAAAAAATCAAAAATACTTTTCGCTGTTTTTTTTCTTGCTGTTTTTGTTTCAGCAGGAATATCTTTTTATAAATATTATATTTTGAAAGATTTTGATATTTTGGCTGAAACAAATTGCAATCCAAAAGAAGAAACATGCTTTGTGCGGGATTGCTATACTGCATCGGATGATGGCTGTACCGAAGAAAATTCGTTTTCAGTTTACTGCAAATTAATAAAAAAGAATGCCAGCGCCATCCAGGATTGCGATCCGAAAAGTGCGAGTTGCGGAGCTCTTGATTGCAAAAAAGAAGAAGGCTGTATGGAAATTCCGTGCAATGAAGAAACATTAGGAACGAATTATAATAGTTGCAGCGACCCAGAAACATATATGCAAAATCTTGAACAATAATTCAGCTATTAAAATTTTTTGATCCCGCAATCGGGGTATTAAACCCCGATCTTGCGGCCAAAGGGGGCACCCCTTTGGAATCCTCTTGGAAAACAACCCCGATGCATGGCATATGGGATATTCCCCAATAAAATAAAACAAAATAAAAACATTAACAGATATGTCCTTCAACTTAACTTCATTTTCTGAAATTTGCTACTTGTGGAATGCAAATGCTCCGCAGCTTTTATATTTTTCACACATACCAACTGCGATTATTTCCATGCTTTTAGGAGCTTTCGTCTATTTTAAAAATAGAGATTCTTTGGCTGGAAAAATCCTGCTTTTTATTTCATTATCTTTTTCCTTATGGTCTCTCTCCGATCTATTTCTATACTTAACCTTGGATCCCAGACTAGTTATGTTTTTTTTGGCTATTATGAGCTTATTGGAATTCTTTATTTTCGCTGGAGCTCTTTATTTTTCTTACGCTTTCCTGGGAAAAAAAGACGCCCCCTTAAAGTACAAAGCAATTGTTTTAATTTTTCTGCTGCCAGCCGTATTACTTATGCCGTCAAAAATCAATGTGGAATATCTTGATAGCTCTTATTGCGGAGGAATCCAAGGCCCGATGACATTGTCTTATGTCTACTTTGTTGAAATATTATTTGTTTTATGGGCCGCCATATACCTAACTAAAAAAATAATATCATCCAAAGGAGAAGAAAAAAAAATAGCTATCTATTTTTCAATTGGAATATTTTTATTCCTATTCTCTTTTTCTGGAACAATCATAATCGCCAATATAATCGGAAAATGGCCGATAGCGCAATACGGAATGTTAAGCATGCCGGTCTTTATGGGCTTTTTGGTCTATCTCATCGTCCGATATGAGGCTTTCAACATTAAGCTCATCGGCGCCCAAGCCTTGGTCATCGGAATAATCTCGTTGATCGGATCACAGTTTTTCTTTATCAAAAACACCACAAATGCCGTCCTCAATGCCACAACCATGGTGCTAGTCTCTCTTTTCGGCTGGTGGCT
>CAIMDX010000033.1 GCA_903839905.1 uncultured bacterium | reverse complement strand
TTAAATTTAAAAATTTGGGCTTAAAAATTAATTAGATGTCCAAATTGCGAACTCTCTTAGCGTACAGCTGAATAAATTTCTTACGGGGTGGCACTTCTTTGCCCATCAACATGTCAAAAACTTCATCAGCTACTTGGGCGTCGTCAATTTTTACTTGAAGCAAGACGCGGGTTTTTGGATCCATAGTGGTGTCCCAAAGCTCGGAAGCGTTCATTTCTCCAAGACCTTTATATCTTTGGACCGAAGACGGACGGCTTCCCAAATCTTTTAACATCCTTTCTTTAGCTTCATCGTCAAAGGCATATTTCAACTCTTTGCCGCTCTGAATTTTATACAAAGGCGGCTGGGCAATATACAAATAACCCTTTTCAATTATGGCTTTGAAATAGCGGAAAAATAAAGTTAAAAGCAATGTCCTGATATGGTTTCCATCGGAATCGGCATCGGTCATCAGAATGATGCGATGGTATCTTAATTTCTCAATATTAAAATCGTCGGAAATAGCCGTTCCCATGGCGATCACTAAAGATTTTATTTCTTTGGAATCCAGTGCTCTGTCCAAACGGACTTTTTCCACATTCAAGATTTTTCCTTTTAATGGCAAAATGGCTTGAAACCTGCGATCGCGGGCTTGACGGCTGGAACCTCCGGCCGACTCTCCCTCAACAAGGTAGATCTCGCTTTCTTCCGGTTTGCGCGAACTGCAATCAGCCAATTTCCCGGGCAAGCTTAAGCCTTCCAATATACCCTTTCTTAAAACCGTGTCTTTGGCAGCCCTGGCAGCCCGCCTGGCTTTGGCTGACAAAACGCACCTGTCCACTATCAACTTGGCATCTTGCGGATACTCTTCAAAAAATTTTGCCATGGCCTCGTTGACCACGCTTTCAGTGGCAGACCTGGCTTCGGGGTTGCCTAATTTTGTTTTGGTCTGGCCTTCAAATTGAGGCTCCCTAATCTTGATGGAAATTACGGCAGTCAACCCCTCGCGGACATCATCGCCTGACAAATTCTGTTCAGCCTCTTTTAAAAAACCTTCTTTTTTTGCGTAGTCATTGATAACTCTGGTCAAAGCGGTCCTAAATCCTGTAAGATGGGTGCCTCCTTCCGGATTATGGATATTATTGGCAAAACTATGTTCTGAAATTTCGTATTCATCGGTATAGCAAAAAGCCGCCTCCACTAGAATATCGTTTTTCTCTCCTGAAGTATAAAAGAAATTGGGATGGATGGCCTGGTTATTCTTAATGAGATGCTTTAGATAAGAAGCGATGCCTCCTTCAAAATAAAAATGGTATTCAAGCAAATCGTCTTTATCCCGCAAATCGGAAAAATTTATCTTGATCCCTTTAATAAGGTAAGCTTGCTGGCGAAAATGATTGATAAGAGTGTTGCGGCTATATTTCACTTCTGGAAAAATTTTAGGGTCAGCATCAAAAATAATGGTTGTTCCCCTGTCTTTCTCTGTGCATTTTTCTATTTTCTTGACTTGGTCTTGCGGCTTGCCGTATTTGTACTCCTGCATATATTTTCCTCCATCTTTGCAAACTTCAGCGCGCATAAAAGTAGATAGAGCGCAAACCACTGAGCTTCCTACTCCGTGCAAGCCTCCCGATACCTGATAAGCCTTATTCTCAAACTTGGCTCCGGCATGCAAAGTGGTCAGTACTACCTCCAGGGCTGACTTTTTAGTTTTGGCATGGATATCAACCGGAATGCCGCGGCCGTTGTCGCGCACTTGAACCCTTTCGCCCGGCAATAAAACAATATCTATTTTATTGCAGTATCCGGCAATAGCTTCATCAATAGAATTATCAACTATTTCATAAATAAGGTGGTGCAACCCCTCGGGTCCTGTTGATCCGATATACATAGCCGGCCTTTTGCGCACCGGCTCCAATCCTTCCAATATCTCAATATCTTTTGCTCCGTAACTGGTTGTTTCTTTTTTCTGTTTTTTTTCTTCGGCCATATTTTAAAAAATAAATTTTATAATTGCCCCAATAAAATTATCCTCCCTGCCTTTTCGGGCTGGTTTTTTGTTAGCTTAAGATCTTTTTCCTTCTGTTTTTGCAGAATTTTTAGATATTGAAAACATTATTATTTTACCTGATTTTGAGCTTAAAAGCAATGCCGAAAACTGGGGATTAATACAGATTTTAAACCTTCAAATTTATAACAAAAACCCCTTTCAAGGATAAAAAAAGGGCATGACTATGTCATGCCGCTTTAATGTTTCTTTACGATGAAAGAAACCTATAAAAAGAGCTATTTGTCTCATTGAGGGCAATGAGACTCTAGAAAAAGAAATACGCTTCTTCTACTGTTGGGGTCTTTGCCCCTGGTAATTTGGATTACCTCCTGTCGTCTGGCGTTTTCCCCAATGCGAAGCATTGATGATGGTAATAACGACAGCCACAAACGCGAGGATTATGAAAAATAATTTCAAGCCTTCGCATTTGTCGTATATCCAGTTGATATACAATCTCTGTCCGCCATAGATCATCAGGGAAATTCCAGCCGCCATTACAATGGCGTGCTGCAGGATCATTTTCCGAAAATTTTCAAACATTATTTCGGACCCTCTTATTCGGTGCCCTCTTCCTTGTAGAAGGTCCTTTTTTTGGTTTGGACCTTTATGCCATTACATATAACACAAAGATGATATTATGTCAATCATTTTGGGGCTGAAAACCAGTAACCTACAACAAAAACTGGCAGAAGCCGGGCTTCTGACAGTTTTTTAGTTTTAACTTTCGCCTATCTTTATTTCTTCTCTTTTATCTCTTCCGCTATTTTTGCGATAAAATCCTTGACCGGCATTATGCCCAAATCCCCTTTTACCCTATCTCGCAC
>CAIMDX010000032.1 GCA_903839905.1 uncultured bacterium | reverse complement strand
TAATTTTAAAATATTTATTTTTTAATTTATATATTTTTCATTGCAAGGATTAGACCCTTGCAAGTTGAAACACAATTTTAGCGAATTCTTTGCCTTTCTCTGTCAGCGAATAATGAACCCAAAGCCCATCTTTTTCTCCTTGGATCAACCCTGCTTTTTTTAATTTGTTGAGATGATGCGAAACCAAATTTTGCGGCAAAGCAAGGTGCTTGATTATCTCGCAAACGCAATACTCGCCGTTTTTCAATATGCAAAGTATTTTCAGGCGGTTTTCTTCGGCCAGCAATTTCAAAATCGCCGCAGTTTGCGCAACCTCTTTTTCCTCTTGTTTATTTTGGCAGCATTTCAATTTCATAATATATCAATCTGTATTGATATTCTATCTAATTTTATTTGCTTGTCAATTTTTTAAAACTCTTCTTTGCTCCCGAATTTGACAAAATATTAAAAAGATATAATTATTTATAAAGATTGGCTTAAGGCCGAATAACCAAAACAACTAAAAGGTTATCGGCTAGCGGAGCCGATGGCTGAAAGTTGTTTTAAATATTTATATGGTAGTAGAAACTTTGAAAGCTTTGAACAAGTCCCAGCTTAGAAGGCAAAATTTGGTAGATGAAGCTATTAAATTGGCCAGCGATCAAGAAAAAAAAGATCTCGCCGAAGAGATAGCCTCTTTGGGCGGAGCATCTGAAAGCGTTATTGAGCAAGAAATATTGCCCATCCTTGAAGAAAGGATAAACAACTTAAACAAGTCATTTGATGTCAGATTCGCTTGCTGCGACGAGTATCTTAAAATATCAAGCCTAATCAGCACCCTTGCATCTTACGGCATTCATCCCATTGGAATGATAGATAAAGCTATTTCCCTTTTCCTAGATAACAAATTCTATCGCTATGCTCTTTCCCTCGCAAAAAATGGGTCAGAGAAAGCAAAAAAGGCAGCAGTAGATGCCGCTTTTGAAAAAGGATTAGGAGAACTCGGAATATTAAAGGAAATAGTCAACCTTGAAAATGAAAAAGAGCTAGGCCTTGGAGATTTGATCGCTTTATTGGCCTCACTGAAAAAAGAAGGTTATCAAATGACCTTACTGAAAAAGTAAAGCTCTCAAAGCTAATCCCTGCCTAAAAATTAAAAAGCCCCTTGGCCTATCCGCTAAGCCAAGAGGGCTTTTTTATTGGAGAATACTCCGTATGCTATGCATCGGGGTGTTTCCCAAGAGGATTCCAAAGGGGTGCCCCCTTTGGCCGCAAAATCGGATTGCGGAATCAAATGGAAAATATAAAATTTATTTTCTAAAATTTTTAATTATTTCCAATTTTTTTTGCCGCGGTAATTTTTTGATCCGCGACTCTTCTTTTGATGCGTTTGAACGATTGGAAAATTCCTTTGAATAAACAAGTTTTACCGGCCTCCGGCTTCGCGTATATTTCGCCCCGAGCGATGACGAGTTATGTTCTCTCGTCCTGCGCAACAAATCAACAGTAATGCCGGTGTACAGCGTCCCGTCAGCGCATTTAAGGATATAAAGATGGTACATGATCTACAACAAACAGAGATATTGCGAATATTTTTTAATTATATCCGCTCTACGGTTCCTTTTTCTTCTTCAATATCAGCTGTTTTATTTTCCCTGCCAGCTTATCCTGTTTTTTGTTCGGGTTATCCCTTGGGGAAATATTATTCTCTACGACAAAATCGTTGATTACGCTTAAAAATATTTCTCCTAGTTGCTCAAGCTTTTTTGCTCCCACGCCGCTGATCAGCGAAAAGTCTTTTTCATTTTGGGGGAAATAATAGGCCATTTCCTGAAGCGAGGTGTTGCCAAAAATTACAAAGGGCGGAACATCCGCCTCGTCGGCCAGATCCTTGCGCAAAACTCTTAGCCTTTCAAATAATTCAACATTATAATCAATTTTACCTGTTGATATGCAAGACTTGCCGGACTTTGGCTGGCTGATGCCAATTTCTTGCTCGGCTTTAAGCTCGGGCATCTTTATTTTCTCTTTGCCAACCAAGCAAATATCACAACTGCGGCAATTATCTCCTTTCAGCTCCTCGCCGAAATAATCAAGCAAATATTTTTTGCGGCAGGTTCTCAATTCGGCAAAACGGATTACCTGATCCAACTTCTCCTGGACCCGGGTCCTTAACTGTTCATCTTCTATTTGCCTTATAAAAAACTCATGCTTCATTGTGTCGCCGTAGGTGTAAAACATAATGCATTCGCTCGGCAGTCCATCGCGGCCGGCGCGGCCAATCTCCTGATAGTATCCTTCCAAAGTTTTGGGATAAGTATAATGCACCACCAGCCGCACATCCGGCTTGTCTATACCCATACCAAAAGCAATAGTTGCTACAATAATATTTACTTCGTCTTTGATAAAAAGATCCTGCACCGCGCTTCTTTCCTTTGAATTCATACCGGCGTGATAAGCACGAGCTTTGAATTTGTTAGACCTTAAATTTTGGGCGATCGTTTCGGTTTCCTTGCGCGAAAAACAGTAAATGATCACTGATTCTTTCCTGTATCTCTGTAATAAAGTTAAAAGTTTTGGAAACGCCTGTTTCTTTTCTAAAACGCCGATATGCAAATTCTCACGGTTAAAGCCCGACACAAAAACACGAGCTTCCTGTAATTGTAATTGGTTGATGATGTCCTCCCGCACATTTGCAGTGGCAGTGGCGGTTAAAGCTATTAAAGGAACTGAAGGAAAAAAATCTTTCAACGAACTTAAATTGCGATAAGCCGGCCTAAAGTCGTGGCCCCATTCGGAGATGCAATGCGCTTCGTCTACCGCAATCAAATCAAGCGGCAAGGTTTTCAAGAATTCCTTAAATTCCATAGAACCAAATCTTTCCGGCGCCACATATAAAATTTTCACTTCATTGTGGCGAACCTGGTCGCGAATTTCGTCAATCTGCTTGAGCGATAAACTGGAATTTATAAACTCTGCTTTAATGCCGCATGCCCGCAAAGCGTCCACCTGGTCTTTCATCAAAGCGATCAGCGGAGAGATGACAAGAGTCAGCCCGCTGAATTTCAAAGCCGGCAATTGATAACAAAGCGATTTTCCCCCGCCCGTGGGCATTAAGACAAAACAATCATTACCCTTAATGACATGATTAATAATCTCCTCCTGCAAAGGACGAAAATCGTCATAGCCGAAATATTTCTTAAGAAGTTTCTTCATGAAGAGTTCATTATACAGCCATCCAGGTTTTTAGGGAAACTGGACTAGCATGTGCAAATTTTTCCAGCAAAAAGCGGACTCTTGTCCGCTTTTTATTAGATCTTTTACAATAACTTTTTTGAGAGCAGCTATTCTTCTCCGTTTTTCAAATACTTTTCTATATTATCCAAGTGCTCTTCATAAGTTTTAGAGCAATGGGTAATATGGTCTGCATTGTGAAGATAATAAATGCAATCAGTTTCAGCCGGATTTAATGTTGCTTCAATTGCAGGAATTCCCGGATTGCAAATCGGATGAGGATCAGCCGATATTATTTTTAAACAAAAACCGCTTAAATGACAGTTTTCCCGCCATATTTATAAGCTTATTTAAGTTGCACGCTCTGCGCCATACGATCAATCGTGCTGTCTATATCAAATGCCGTGCGCTCGCTTTCGCACTCGGTCTTTTGCGGATTGTCATAGTTGGCACATTGCACGGAGCGCAAGGTGAACGCAAAGGTCAAAACCTTATCATTTTTAGGAAATGCGTATGCGTATTGAGTATAGGTGCTTCCAGCCGCTCCCTCGCTTTCTTTAGTCAAACAATATTCGCGGCTATTAATTATAATCTTTTGCGTTTGTCCGGCTTGCATTATTTCAGAACCGGATTCAGTACAAACAAACGGACCGTTGGCAACTGTTATCTGCGGCGGCCAATCAACAGGATGGATGTAAATCGTATTAAGCTGATCGGGATATTGGAACGAAACGCCTTGCGCGTCATCGCTAAATGTTTTCCATCCAGGATTATTATTTATCACTTCAGGGCAGCTGGCAAATTCGCAATTAGGGCCAGTGCGCCCGACAGAAGAACCATCAGGACAAAGCTTTGCTTCCATTGTGCAGGCAACTTGTTTCGGCGTACTGAAAAATTTAAGCCAGACAACACCGCCGGCCAAAGCCAAAAAAACGATAACGACAATAGCGATAAAATATTTTTTCATATTAATATTCTAACACAAAATTAACGCTCTGTAATAATTCTTCAATCAATTATGCTAAAAAATTAGAGTTGATACCATTTTCCCAAAAAAATATTCCACTGTTGAATGATCAAAATCGTGGTAATATAAATATTATAATCTTCTCAGAGGGCGATATAGAGCAAAGATAATATTTTTTAACGATAAATTATGGAAAAAAATTTCGATGTCATTATAATCGGAGCCGGTCCCGCGGGGCTGGAATGCGCCAAACAATTAAAGGACTCTAAACTTTCCGTTTTGTTGATTGAGAAAAATAAAGAGATTGGCCCGAAGGTATGCGCGGGCGGGCTATCCTGCCTTAACGCTAAATTCAACATCCCTGGATTAATGACAAGAACCTTTAACGATCAAATTATTTATCTGTCGGGGAAAGAAGACAGGATGAACCTGGCATTCCCATTAAGAACAATGGAAAGATATGACCTAGGGCAATATCTTCTTGAAAGGATAAAAGGAATCAAGAATATCACCATTCTGAAAGAAACGACAGTAAAGCAGATCAATAAAGGCAGCATCTTAACTGATAAGGGAAAATTCAGTTACAAATATTTGGTTGGAGCAGACGGATCTCTTTCTGTAGTAAGAAAATTCCTCGGGTTGAAGACAAAAGTTTCAATCGGCTTAAGGTATAAGGTCCCGGAGATCGTCAATGATGTTGAATGGCGTTTTTACCCGGAAATATTAGGATCGGGATATTTATGGGTCTTCCCCCATAAGACCCATACTAATATCGGAGTATTTTTTGAACCTAAAGAAGCAACTATGGAAAAAGCCAAAGAATTTTTGGAAAAATTTTTAAAAGAGAACAACTATACTTTTTCCGATGTTAAACCGGGAGCCGCTACATTGAATTTTCTTTATAAGGGATGTATTTTTGGGAACATTTTTTTAGCCGGAGAGGCCGCAGGCCTAACCTCCAGAACAACAGGAGAAGGGATCGCGCCAGCTTTGATAAGCGGACGGGAAATAGGAATGAAGATATTGGATCCGGAATACAAGATGCCGCTCCTTAAGGAGTTTTTAAAGGTAAAAGGAAGACAGGAATTTTTCAAAAAAATGACCGACGCCATGCCTTTTATGACAAAATACTTTTTAATTATCTTTATGAGACTGATAAAAATAAAAAAGTTCCAAATATATTTTGAAGGGAAACCCAGTTTTGAAGAATAAGATTAAAAATATGAACTATCCCCCAAAATTATTAAAAGTCCCCTATACTCTGGATGTATTGATCTCCCTTCTGGGATGGGCGGCTTTATGCGTTTTTTTCGGATTTTTTCTCGTACTCAGCCAGGCCGATTTTGAAAAAACGGGAACCAGGAATATCTTCATTCTCACTTTTTTTATATGTGTTGTGACCGGAGCCTTGCTCATTAGCGTTGAATACGGATTGCTAAGGATATTCGGCATTAAAGAAAAAAGAAAAGATCTAAGAATATTGAACGATAACATAAAAAATGGACATCTGCTTCCTGGCCTTCCCACGGAAACATTGAAAGAAATATTTTCGTCTCTTTCCAAAAGACCTGGTGACTGGATCAAGGGTGCCGAGTTAGGTTCACTCGTAGTTCTTTCGGTCCTCTTGGCAGAATTTCTGACGGGAGGAACGACCAACCTCTTTATAATTTTAGTAAGCGGGATCATTGCGGTCTTATTGCTTGTGATATTCGCCGGATTTTTTGCCGAAAGATTTATTTTCCCCGTCCTTAAAGAGTGCAGGAAAGCTTTGATGGAAAAAGGAGAAGATATTAAGGAGCCAAAATCGTGGCCCAACAACATCAAAATAAAATTTCTTTTTTTTCTGTTGGTTCCGATCGTAATCGTTATGACGGTCTTAAGTTTTATGGCCGCTTTCAACGCAAAGGTCTTGGTCTTTTCTTTGATCGGATTGATTATGGCGGTAATGATAAGCAACTTATTATCCTTTTCAATCTACCAAGCTTTTTCAGGGATTAGTGATTTCGCCAAAGATCTCCCGAAAGGAGAAAAAACCCTATTCTCTACGGGAAGTCTGGATACGGAAATAGTAAGCCTGTCAAAAAGCCTGAACGATGCAGCTGGCGAAGTATATAAGGCCAGGATAAACGAGGAAGACTCAAAAATCGCCTTACAGGAAAGGGTCGCAGAACTAGAAGGGTTCCACAGGCTGACCATCGGAAGAGAGCTAAGAATGGTGGAATTAAAAGAACAAATAAAAAAACTGGAAGAAGAAAACAAAAAATTAAGATCGACAAAAAAATTGAAAATACTGTAACCCGCTTTAAGCCGGTTTACCTCTAATTTTAAAGGCGAGCTATAAGCTCGCCACTTCTTAACGAAAACCTAAAATCTTGAGAATATAAGACGATTCGGTCTCGCTCAATACCAAAAGCTGTTAGCTGCGGGACTTGGATTCGAACCAAGATAGACGCCTTCAAAGGGCGTTGTCCTACCATTAGACGATCCCGCAATGTTTAAAAAAATAATCCAAACAAGTTAAACTGTTCCGCACGACTCTACTATTGCTATCTCTAGCGGCAGTTGCGGTATGGCCGCGTACTTTATTTTTCTTTCTGCTTCCAGAAACAGCTTTAATAATTTCCGCAAATCTTCGGGCTTTATTTCTTTCGCCTGTTGTTTTACCAAATTTTGGGCGGTTTGTTCAAGCTCAGCCACGGCATAGCCGTCCAGATCAGGGCTAACTTGCAGGATCAATATCTTTCTTAAATAATTTATAAATGTCTTGGCAAATTCTACCGGGTCCAAACCTTTTTCCAAATTATCATTCAAAAACGAAATGGCTCCTTTCGCGTCTTTCTTAATCAGCAAATCGCTAAACTTAATTGCAAGGGTTATATCCACCAAGCCAAGAATATTCTGGACATCCTGGGCTGTGATCTTGATATCCGGCAAAAAGCTGATGACCTGGTCCAAAATACTTTCCGCATCACGCAAAGCACCTTCGGCATTGGCCGCAATTAAAGCCAGCGCTTCCCTTTCTATCTTTACTTTTTCCTGCTCGCAGATGGAAGCTAATTTTTCTATAATTTGCGGTCCCGGAATTTTATGAAAATCAAATCTTTGGCAGCGCGACAAAATAGTCGGGATCATTTTATGAAGCTCGGTCGTGGCCAAAATAAAAATAGCGTGGGCCGGGGGCTCTTCCAATATTTTCAAAAGCGCGTTAGCTGCGTCTTTTGAAAGTTGATGAGATTCGTCCAAAATTAAAACCTTGTATTTCAAAAAACTTGGAGAGAATTTTATCCCCTCTCTTAACTCTTTCACATCATCAATGCCGCGGTTGGAAGCGGTGTCTATCTCTATTAAGTCCACTGTCTTGCCTTTGTTTATTTCCAAACAAGCCGGACATTCGTTGCACGGTTCAAAACCTTTCAAATTCTGGCAACAAACAGCTTTGGCAAAAAGCCTGGCCAGCGTTGTTTTGCCGGTGCCTCTCGGGCCTGAAAATAAATAAGCATGGGAAATATTTCCCATTGCTATTTCGTTAGCCAAAGTTTTTACTATATGCTCCTGCCCCACAAAATCTTTGAAGCTTTGAGGCCGGTATTTACGGTATAAAACAAGATTTTCCATAGGTATTTGCTGTTTTTTTATACCACATCCAAAACCAAAAATCAAAAAACAAAAAAGAGCCAGAAAGCTCTTTTTGTTTTTTATTACGGCAATTAATTCATTGTCGCAACAACTTCCGTTGTCTTTGTTCCTTTTGATGTTTCAGCATCTGCTGAAACCGGCGCTATTGGCGCCGAAACTTGCGCTTTAGCCGCCGCTATGCTCAAATTAAGGGCATCTATCTGCGCCTTAAGCTTGGCAAGATCTGTTTCATCCTTAGCTTCCGTTTTAACGGAATTGCTTACATTCTCTGTTTGCTTCATTTTTTCTACTGCCGAAACGATTTCGTTTTGGCTTTCTTCTTTTTTGTCTTCAGGACTTTTTTGGGCTTCGGTCTTAACGACCGGAACCTGTGACTGAGAAGCAAAATGCTTTTCGTCTTCCAAAGCCATAATCTTTAGATCAGCTTCAGTTAATCTTTTTTCAGCCGATGATTTTGCTTGGGATTCTTTCCAAGCATAATCTTTTGACACTTTTAAAGCATCTTCTCCTGTTATCGCCAAACCTAATATAACTATCAGTATGGCCCATGGAGCGATTTCTAAAAAGTTTTTCAGCTCTTTTTCTTTCATCCATCCAAATATCCACAGCTCTGAACAAAATCTTTCGCTTACTTTGTAAGCAAAATAGATAAAAAAGTAGAGAACGAAGAAACAGACAATGATTATTCCAACCATTGTATTATTTTTTTTTAAAAGGGCTTGTCTGCCACTCCCTTGGGAATTAGGCAGATAGCTCTTTTAAAAATTTAGGCTATCTGCCCAGTTGACCGACTGGAACAGGACAATACTGTAAATTGACTATTTTATACTGGATATCGGTCTTAATGTCAATAGCTATTTTTTGACAAAAAACCATTTTTACTTTATATTTTAATCCTAGCGTTTCTCCGCCAAATTAAACGGCCGAGGAGAAATTAAATTGCAACTTTAAAATATATGAAAGGAATCACTGCTCTTGAAAATTCTTTTCAAGCCATTGAAGTGGAAATGCTCCCTTTGAATCTCACGACAAAAATAAGTTTTGAAGTGAAGATAAAAGGAATGCGCCCGAAAATTGTAGAAGAAGAAATGAGGTCAATCGCTCTAAAATCCCTTGAAGAGTTGGGCATCCAAACCGTGCCTGAGCTAATGGAAAAAAGATACAATCTGGCAGAAAAAATCAAAGAAAGGATTGTCGCGAAATTTAGATACAATCTTTCTTCAGAAGTCAGCGAGTTAAAGGTCAAAGTGGTGAACATAGCTATTCCCTAGCTATAATAAAAAAACGGCATATTTGCCGTTTTTGTTTGACAAAAAAGCTATTTTGTATTATATTATTAATGTCAATCCCCTCTAGTCAAGGGGAATAAGATAAGTACATTAAAAAAATGGAAAATATAAAGTCTCAAATCGTTTTTTTCTTTTTCGGAATGGATACCGAAAAAGTCTCATCTCGGCCATGCGACGCCAGCCAAGCTTATAAAGTCGCAGAATATTTTGAAAGCCACGGAATTCACATCTTCCCCAGGGGGCGGATAAAAACAGAAGTGTCTTTGGCCTACCGGTGCAAAAAAGGAAAAGAGCCGGTTTCAACATCAGAAATAATAGAGGCTCTGGATGATGGCTTAAGAAAACTAGGCATAAACGACGGCACTAGGCTGGATATATGCAAAGACGATTTAGCTAAGGAGGTTGAAAAGATTTTGCTTTTGAACGGATTGACTTCCGCAAAAATCAAAATCAAAATTTTAAAAACCGAAAAAGTTAATCGTTAAAAAGACTTTCTCAATCAAAGCGGCGTATCGCCGCTTTTTGCTTGACAAAAGATATAATATGGTATATAATATTAAATATAAACTCCTGAAATTATACCTTGAAATAACCATTAAAAGCATAGAAATCAGTAATTAATATAGTTTCAAAACTATGGAAAAATACAATTTTTATGTGTTCGGCATAGTTTGTATCGTTCCCCTGCTCGCCGCCGCGGTTATCCCGGCAATGAGAGTGTCGGGAATCTGTAACTTTTTAACCGGAACTTATAAACTAATTAAAGAGAGGCCCTAAAGCCTCTTTTTAATTAGTCAAAAAGGAGGCTCTCTAGCCTCTTTTTAATTTGATTAAATAGGCGGCCCATCCGGCTGCTCTTTTGTTATCTGAAAAAAAATAGTAAAATCAAAATATGATAAAGCTCTACAATACTCTTACCCGCGAAAAAGAAGAATTTAAGCCGATCTGCCCGGGCAAGGCTGGGATGTACACTTGCGGGCCGACGGTTTACTGGTTCGCCCATATTGGAAATATGAGGGCTTATTTGTTTGAAGATTTTTTAAAAAGAGTTTTGAGATATAACGGCTATCAAGTTAAGCATGTCATTAATCTGACCGATGTCGGGCATCTTACTTCCGATGACGATACCGGTGAAGACAAACTGGAAAAAGGCGCGCGGCGCGACAATAAAACCGTTTGGGAAGTGGCTGACTTTTACGCCCAAGCTTTTAAAAGAGATTTGAAACTTTTGAATTTCCAGGAACCGGATGTTTGGATTAAAGCCACCGACACCATCAAGGAACAAATTGAGTTGATTAAAGTGCTGGAGCAAAAAGGTTTTGTTTACATTATCGCCGACGGCGTTTATTTTGACAGTTCAAAACTTCCAAGCTACGGCAAACTTTGGCCCAATAAAGAAATGGATCTTAAGGCTGGCGCGCGTGTGGAAATGGCTGAAGGCAAAAAAAACCTGACCGATTTCGCGCTTTGGAAATTTTCGCCCAAAGAAGGCCCTAAAAGACAAATGGAATGGGAGTCGCCTTGGGGCATCGGCTTCCCCGGCTGGCACACCGAGTGCGTGGTCATGTCCATTGAAAATTTGGGAATTCCCTTTGACATCCATTGCGGCGGCATTGACCATATTTTGATACACCACACCAACGAGATTGCCCAAGCCGAAGCGGCTTACGGCAAAGATATGTGCAATTACTGGATGCATGGGGAATTTCTAGTCTTGAAAGACGAAGCCAAAATGGCTAAATCAGCCGGCACGGTCGTTCTGGTTGAAGACCTGATCAAAAAAGGCATCAATCCCCTGGCTTACCGATATTTGGTCATGACCGCTCATTACAGAAAGAAAATGGAATTTTCCTGGGAGTCTTTACAATCCGCCCAAACCGGATTGGATAATTTATATGAAAAATTCCTGGAATTCAAACAAGCGAAAAAAATCGGCGTTCCTTTCGGCCAAAAAGCCGAAGAATACAAAAATAAATTTTTGGAAGCCATAAATGACGATCTGAATATGCCCCAAGCCTTAGCTGTTGCTTGGGAAGTTGTTAAAGACAAAAAATTGGCTTCCAGTGAAAAATATTATTTGCTTTTGGATTTTGACAAAATTTTTGGATTAAATTTGGATAAAGCTGAAAGAAAAACCGAAGAAGAAGTTCCGGAAAACATTAAAAAACTTTTAGAAGAAAGGCAAACCGCCCGACAAACTAAAGATTGGACCAAATCTGACGAGATCAGAAAGCAAATCCAAACTCTCGGCTGGGATGTTGAAGATACGCCGGAAGGGCAAAAAGCGAGAAAATTGTAAAATAAAATGGCTTGGATTTTATCCAAGTCATTAAAATTGTAAAATAAAATGCCGTGGACAATGTCCATGGCATTTTTTAGGGGTGGCGTTCATTAAGCGAGCGCCTTTTCTTTCGCTTTGTCAGCTTTCTTCAAGGATCTGGCCACCAATCTGGCTATCTTTTTTGCTTTGTGGACAGACGATAAAGTTAGGCTTATAACATCAAAACCGAATCTCATCGCCAAATCGTTATTGAAGTAACACTGCAGTTCTTCTCTCATTAAGAGATTCTCAACCTTTTCGGCTAGCCCTTCCCTGCAAGTAACTATATCTATGAAGACTCTGTCTTGTCCTTCCATAGGAAAGCTAAGAATTACGGCATCGCAATTGCCGGCCTGCTTTTTGACGATCGCGCACCTTTCCTCAACATTGAAAAACTCCTGATGTTTAATAAAAATTTTAAACATTTCTTTTTTTTCTGCTTTAAAGGAACAAACGACCTTTGGGCTCGCTCGCAAATAGAATTGCGCACCAAGCTATGAATTAAGAAAGACTTTATAGCTTTTATCAGCTTATGTCAAATTCCGCGGCAAACAAAAACCCCTTGGTATAAGGGGTTTTGCCTTCTTGGAAAAACTGTTAAAACCATTTCAGAAAAAAAACATCCGGCGCCGGGATATTACAATGATTATATCCGGCGGCTATTGCCAATGCTTTTAATAAATTTATCTCAAAGAAAATCTTTTCCCGCCTATCGGAATCGTGGTATCTCTTTCCTTTGGAATGCAGGCCGATAAAACAGCTGTCTGGATTTGTAACCGCCAGATAGGAATACTTAATATCCCCTATCTCCGAAATCAGTGTCGTTTGCAATCCTCTTATCAAAGATTTGATCCTCTTCTGACTTTTTGTCTTGCTTTCTTTTCCGTTCAATTTAAGAATCTCCGATTCAACCCAATCTCCGTTGTTGTTCTTCTCTTCAAGGCGGTTTTCTTTAATGTTCCATCTAACCATTTCTTCTGGCTTCTGATACTGGGCGAATCCGCACTCGCTTCTCTTCACTTTGACTTCAAAAAGTTTCTTTTGGGATTCGTCGTTTTCTATCTCTTCCGCGGTCTTTTTGGACTCCCTGCAATTATTACTTAAAAAATCAATCAAATCCTGCATCGCTGAAATCTCAATTTTTTTCCGCCTTGCCTTTTCTCCCTTAAAAAGTGTCTTCTTCGTGAACAAAGAATAAATTCCAAAGGAAACATGGACATCAAAGGTCTCGGCTTCTCTGGGAGCTGACAAAAGCAAAGGCAAGCGAACAATAATGGCTTTGTTTTCCATATTTATTTATAAAAAAACTGCCAAAGGGCCATATGGTCCGGCAGCTTTCTTACGATTAGCTTTCGGACTAGACAAGTCCTTTGGGCTTAAAGATAGATTAATAGCGCATTTTTGTCAAAAAAATAAAGCCAGCAAGAAAGGATTTCCTCTTTCTATGCACAATCTATACACAATTCAGGCCTAAGCCTCTAATTTTGAGTATGCTATATTATATCCAATGCCAGCAAACACCCCTGTTTTTGAAACCCCCGACAAACTGCCGCCGCAAGATATTGAAGCCGAAAAATGCACTCTCGGCTCTTTGATGATAGACAAAGAAGCTATTTTTAAAGTGGCGGATTTTTTGAAATCCGAAGATTTTTACAAAAAAAGCCACAAAGATATTTACCAAGTAATGGAAGATTTATTTTTAAAAAGCGAACCGATAGACCTTATCTCCATTTCCGGCATTTTAAAGGGTAAAGATCTTTTGGACGGCATTGGAGGAACAACCTATCTGACCGAATTGATCAATACCGTGCCGACCGCCAGCCATGTGGTAACTTACGCCCGCATCGTCCAGAAAAAAAGAATTCTGCGTAATTTGATCACTGTCGGACAAGATATTGCCATCAGCGGCTACAACGAAAGAGAAGAACCGGACGAGTTGCTGGACCAAGCGGAAAAAAGAGTTTTTTCCATTACTCAAAAAAGTTTGAGCCAAAGTTTTTCCCCTATCAAATCATGCTTGACCGACGCTTTTGAAAGAATAGACAAGATCTCTAAAAACCAAGGCCAGTTAAGAGGCGTGCGGACAGGGTTTAAGGATCTGGATAATATACTGGCCGGTTTGCAAAAATCAGATTTGATTATTTTGGCTGCCAGGCCGTCTATGGGCAAATCCAGTCTTGCCATGGATATCGCCAAAAATATTGCTATCAATGAAAATCTTCCTGTCGGCATTTTTTCTTTAGAAATGTCCAAAGACCAATTGGTTGACCGCATGATCGCTTCGCACGCCAATCTTGACCTTTGGCGGTTAAGGACCGGCCGGCTGTCTTCC
>CAIMDX010000031.1 GCA_903839905.1 uncultured bacterium | reverse complement strand
GGAAAAACCAAATAAATATTTTAAGATTGCCCTCGGTTTAGTCGTGGCTTTTTTGGCCGGTTTTTATTTGAAAGATCCTATAATGGCAATCGGCCATCAAACGGCTAATCCATCCATTAAGCTGGAATTTTCTTACTTAAACGATGTCTTGCAGCAGTTGGAAAATAGTTTTATTGAGCCGGAAAAGATAGACCAAAATAAATTAGTTTATGGGGCAGCCAAAGGAATGGTTGAGTCATTGGGCGATCCATATACTACCTTTTTTGATCCTAGCGAAAGTAAAAGCTTCCAAGATGATATTTCCGGATATTTTGAAGGGATTGGCCTGCAGATAGAGGTCAGAGATGAAAGATTAAAAGTCGTAGCTCCGCTAGAAGACACTCCCGCCCAGCATTCTGGAATTTTAGCCGGAGACGAGATTGTAAAAATTAACGGCACCTCCACTACTGGGATGAGTTCAGATAAAGCCGTGACCATGATTAAAGGGCCGAAAGGCACTGAAGTTACTTTGACCATTTATCGCAACGGCTGGAATGAAACCAAAGATTTTAAAATAATTAGGGACACTATCCGCGTACCCAGTTTGGATTTGTCTTTTAAGGATGTGAACGGCAAAAAAGTGGCTTATTTGAAAATTTTCCAGTTTTCGGATGTTCTTTATAGCGATTTTCAAAAAGCGGCGCGGGAAATCATCAATAATAATGCTCAAGGCATAATTCTTGATCTAAGAAATAATCCAGGAGGATTATTGGATCAAGCCCAGGATATTGCCGGCTGGTTCTTAAAAAATCGTGAAGTAATCTTAAAAGAGGAAACTCGCGTTGGCGATAAATACGAAACCAAAGATTATTTATCTTTTGGGCCGTCAACTTTTGCTTCAAAACCGGTTGTTATTTTAATAAACCAAGGCAGCGCTTCAGCCTCGGAAATCCTGACCGCGGCATTGCACGATAACCGAAATGCGGTTATAATAGGGGAAACTTCATTTGGAAAGGGAAAGGTCCAGCAATTGTTTAGTTTAACAGACAATTCCAGTATAAAGATAACTATTGCCAATTGGCTGACTCCGAAAGGGGAGCAGATAGACGGCAATGGCATTAAGCCCGACATTGAGGTTAAAATGACGGCCGATGATTATGACCAGGGAAAGGATCCCCAGCTGGATAAAGCCATTGAAACTATTTCTTCAAAAATTTAAGATAATAAAGTTAAATCCAGCAAGCCCAAGTTTAAACAAAACGGCAGCGAGCTGAAAATATATGAAAGTGATACTCCTAGAAGATGTAGAAAATTTAGGGAAAAAATACGATGTTAAAGATACGGCTGACGGTTTTGCCAGAAATTTCTTGCTTCCTAAAAAATTGGTAAAAATTGCCGATAAAAATTCATTAAAATGGCTGGAAAGCCAAAAAGTAAATATGGAGAAAAATGCGGAAGAACAATTAAAACAAGCCCAGGAAATAGCTTCTAAGCTGGATGGCTATGAAGTTATTATCGCCGTACCGGTTGGCGAAGAAGGTCAGCTTTTTTCTTTGGTCAGCGCCCAAAAGATTGCGGATAAGCTTGGCGAACTCGGTTTTAAAGTAAAGAAAAGCCAAATTGAATTGGTAGAACCGATTAAAGACCAGGGAGAGTATTCTTTGAAATTAAAATTGGATCATAATTTGGAAGCGGAAATAAAAGTTATCGTTACCGCGCAAGAAAAGTAAAATTTCATTATTGCCTTATCAGAGCAATGGCTAAGTATATCTTCGTGGCCGGCGGCGTAATGTCGGGCATCGGAAAAGGAATATCAACAGCGTCCATCGGAAAAATCCTCCAAACCAAGGGTTTTAAAGTGTCCGCCATAAAGATGGATCCCTATATCAATGTGGATGCCGGAACAATGAATCCGATTGAACACGGCGAAGTCTTTGTTACCGACGATGGCATGGAATGCGACCAGGATGTTGGCAACTACGAAAGGTTTCTGGATATCAGCTTGACCGATGACAACTATCTAACTACTGGAAAGGTATATCAAACCGTTATCCAAAAAGAAAGAAACCTTGAATACAACGGCCGTTGCGTGGAAGTCGTACCTGATATTCCGAACGAGGTTATCAAAAAAATAGAAACTCTGGCCGAAAGATCCAAAGCAGACTTTGTTCTTATTGAAATAGGCGGCACAGTTGGAGAATACCAAAATTTATTATTTTTGGAAGCAGCGCGTCTTTTGAAATTAAAAAATCCAAAAGGCGTGCTTTTTGTTTTGGTTTCTTATCTGCCCGTGCCGGATATGATTGGTGAAATGAAGACCAAGCCGACTCAAATGGCGGCAAGGCTTTTAAACGAGGCTGGCATCCAACCGGATATAATTTTGGCCCGGGCTAGCCAGCCTTTGGACGAGCCGCGCAAAAGAAAAATTTCCATTTTCTGCAATGTCGCCCCGGAAGATGTGATTTCCGCGCTTGATGCGAAGTCAATTTACGAAGTGCCGGTAAATCTTGCCAAAGAAAATTTAGGAATCCGCATCTTAGGAAAATTCGGGATGAGTTCCAAAAAAAATGATTTCGGCGATTGGGAAAACCTGGTTGAAAAAATTTCCAAAGTTAGCGAGCCGATAAAAATCGGCATCGTCGGAAAATATTTTGAAAGCGGAAAATTTATTTTAGCCGATTCCTATATTTCAGTAATTGAATCCATCAAACACGCTTGCTGGTACCACAATAGAAAGCCGGAGATCGTTTGGCTGTCAGCTGAAAAATATGAAGATGATCCCAAGGCTTTAGAGGAATTAAGGCAATATGACGGCATTATCGTGCCCGGCGGATTCGGTACTAGGGGAGTGGAAGGAAAGATAAAAGCCATCCAATTTTTAAGGGAAAACAACATTCCGTTTTTCGGCTTGTGCCTTGGAATGCAGTTGGCGACCATTGAATTTGCCAGGAATGTTTGCGGTTTGAAAAAGGCCAGTTCTACTGAATTTATACCAGATTGTCAGGAGCCGGTGATTGATGTGATGAACGGCCAAAAAGACCTTCTCAAAGAGAAAAAGTACGGCGGCACCATGCGTTTAGGGGCCTATAATTGCGATTTAAAGCCCGATACGCAGGCCTTTAGGGCCTATAAGACCAAAACCATCTCCGAACGCCACCGCCACCGCTACGAGCTTAATAATAAGTATCGGCCGATGCTTGAACAAAACGGCTTGGTTATGGCTGGCGTTAATCCTGAAAAGGACCTGGTGGAGATAGTAGAACTCAAAGACCACCCGTTTTTCGTGGGCGTCCAGTTCCACCCGGAGTTCAAATCCCGTCCGCTTAACCCGCAGCCGCTCTTCCGCGAGTTCGTGGGGGCGGCGATAAAAGGGAAAAATAAATAACAAAAAACCGCGACTTGCGTCGCGGTTTCTTAGAAAGTTTTTTGAAATTTTAGACTATTTCTTAGCATTTTTGGCGTTCTTTGCAGCTTTGGCGGTTCTTGCGATTTTCTTGGTTTCCTCGGTTTTGACCGGTTTGTCGCCGACATTGATGGTTTTAATCTCTTTCTGGGTACCGTTGAATCCAAGTTTTCTTTTAGTGGTAAAATAAACTTTTCCGGCTATTCCGGCGTATAAAGTGTCGTCCGAACCGCGCTTGACATTCACTCCGGGGTGGAATTTAGTGCCGCGCTGCCTGATCAAAACTTCACCGAGTTTAACGGTTTGGCCTTCATAGCGTTTTACTCCGAGATATTTCGGTTGTGAGTCGCGTCCGATAGTTGATGAACCTGAAGATTTTGACATAGAATAGTAATTTAGAAGTTTAAGTTGACAACGGAAATGTTATCAAAAATAAGCAGATTTGTCAAAGATTACCAATCGGATATAATACTATTTGTCGCGGTCTTCCTGATCGCCTTGTTTTCTTTTGCGCTGGGCTATTTAAGCGCTAAGATGGAAGACAAGCAACCGATACAATTTGAACAAAACAATTATGGAAAATAATTTCTGCAAACATGTGGCCGTCATTCCGGACGGGAATCGCCGTTGGGCCAAAAAAAGGGGACTGCTGCCTTGGATCGGGCACCAGCAAGGAGCCCAGAATACGAATAAGCTTTTGGAAAAAGCCTTGGAAATGGATATTTATGCCTTTTCGTTTTGGTGCGCTTCCTGGGATAACTTGACCAAAAGAAGCGAACAGGAAGTCAGCTTTTTATTCAAGATTTTTGATGAATTTTTTCGCAAGGCCTTGGATAGCAAACAGATCCACGACAATAAAGTCAGGGTTAATTTTTTGGGCAGGTGGCGGGAAATTTTTCCGAAAAATACGCAGGAAGCCATGAAGAAAATAATGGAAAAGACCAAAGGCTATGATCAGCACTTTTTGACCATGATGGTTGCCTATAACGGCACCGACGAAATGAAAGATTGCGTTCAAAAGATCGCCGAGCGGTTTAAAGAGGGAAAAATTTCAAAAATAGACGGGGGAGTCATCAAACAAAATTTATGGTCCAAAGACCTGCCGCCAGTGGATTTGCTTATCAGGACCGGCTCCGAAAGCGACCCCCACAACTCAGCCGGCTTTATGATGTGGGACACAGCCTATTCACAATTATATTTTACCGAGACCACTTTTCCGGATTTCACCCCGGAACTTTTTGAAAAGGCGATAAACGATTTTAATGAGAGGGAGCGCCGGAAGGGAGCCTAAAAGATCGAGGCGTGCCTCGACTTCAATTTCTAATAACTAATTTCTAATCAAATCCCAATGACCCAAATCCCGAACCGTTTATATATCATTTTTAGACATTAGTCATTAGAAATTGGGATTTCATTAGGTCAATTAGAAATTAGGTTAATTAGGATTTAACAAAATTTAGTCTTTGAGCGGGTGGAAGTCATGGTGGCTTTTTTCCGCGTATCTATCCGAGGCATGGACATAGCGCGTGGTCGTGTCCAGCGACTCGTGGCCCAATAATATCTGTATGGCGACTGGATTGGCGCCATTTTCGGCCAGATAAGTGGCAAAGGCGTGCCTGATGGAGTGGCAGGATGTCGGGATATTAAAACCCAGTAGCTCGCGGTAATATTTGATTCTTTCCTGCAGATAGTTAGGGGATATTCTTTTATCTTTTTTATTGATGTTCTTGCCTTTGCTTGGAATAAATAAGTAAGGGGACGGATCATCGCCGCGAGCCTCTTGGATATAGGTTTTTATCCATTTATAAGCCCTAGGGGTTAGATACACGAATCTTTCTTTTTTGCCCTTGCCGCGAATGAATACGCGGCCTGTTTTATCTATCTGGACTTTTTTTATATTAACCAGTTCTGAAATTCTCATGCCAGTTGAAAAAACCATTTCCAGCATCGTGCGGTTGCGAATACCAACTTTTTTATTTTTTTCTAAAGTTGAAGGGGATTCAATGAGTTTTACGATTTCGTTAAACTCCCCGACTCGGCCATGTTTTTTTTCAGCCCTTAACATTTCTATAACCTGCGGAGGCACCGGCGCGGGATAATCCATCTTTATAAGGTACTTTAAATAGCCCCGCAGACTGGACAAAGTGCGGTTTATTGAACCAGCAGTCAAGTTCTTCGCAGAAACCTGTCCTAGGGCCGTTTTACGGTCTTGTGATACTAAATATGCCTTATATTGTTCAATAGTTTTCTTATTTATCTTCTCAAACGATACTTTTAACTCATTATCAAGGAAGCTTTCAAAGGTTTTTAAATCGCGCTCGTAGTTATACAGCGTTTCCGGCGAATAATTATTGGTTTGTATATATAAGAGGAAATCCTCAAGGTACTGGAGCATAAATTAGCTGAAAGCGGCTTATATTGATAATTGGTTAAAATAGGGCTTGGCGAAAGAACAAGTTTCATCAGGGTTTCATAGAAGAGAGAAACATCTCTTGGAATACATTTTATAATTAAAAAAT
>CAIMDX010000030.1 GCA_903839905.1 uncultured bacterium | reverse complement strand
GATTTAGGATTTGGTTGGGCCTTGGGATTTGGTCATTGGGGCTTTATAAACTGTTTTTCATTTTGATATTTACATTTTACATTTTTGCCTTTGTCTGCCACACATAGACAAGGTATTCCCGATGTACTCATTTTGCACAAAAGCCTTGACATACTTCTGGGTTATTGCTATATTTTGTAATGGATTTTAGCTAGCGTAAATTTGTTAAAATATCTGAAGCTCTCTTCTTACTTTTATTATTAAAATAAATGGGTCGCTATTACCCTAATTTTTTTATTCTTAGGGTATTTTTTGCATTATCATCTCAAAAACTATGATGAAAATCAAAGATTTTTCTAAAAGCAAGATATCTTTTTCTCTGCCAGGGCTTATCTTTTTACAGAAAGAAAGCTGGCGTCAGCTTTGGCAAGAAGATTTAAAAGAGCTTTTCAATGAAGTCTCTCCTATGCGCGATTATACCGGCAAGGAATTGGCGCTTTATTTTATTGACTATCGTTTAGGCAAGCCGAATTACGAAGACTACTTTGAAGCTAAAGAGAATAACGATTCTTTTGAGGCTCCCTTAAGAGTGACGGTTAGGCTTGTAAATTTAAAAACTAAAGAAGAAAAAGACCAGGAAGTTTTCTTTGGAAATTTCCCTCTGTTAACCGACAGGGGCACTTTTGTTATCAATGGAGTGGAGAGAGTTGTTATTTCCCAGCTTATTCGTTCTCCGGGCGTATTTTTCCCCCAGGAAGTGATTCGCGGCCGAAAATGTTTCGGCGCCAAAGTCATCCCGAACAGAGGAGCTTGGCTGGAGTTTGAAACCGATGCAACAGGATTTTTAAGCGTAAAAATAGATCGTAAAAGAAGATTACCTGCCACCACTTTGTTAAAAGCCTTGGCTGGGTACAGCAACGACAATATCAGGGAAATTTTTGGAGGAGCTGATTCTGGAGAAATAAAATATATTGAAGAAACATTAAAACGCGATCATACCAACAACCAATCAGAGGCTTTGATGGAAATTTATCAGAGGCTAAGATCGGGAGAGCTTTCCACGCCGGAAGCTGCCAAAGAACTTATTTTCAATATGTTCTTTAATTTTGAGAGATACGATCTTTCCAAAGTCGGCCGCTGGAAAACCTGGTCTCGCTTGCCGGATTTGAAACCGGCTAAAGAAAGGGAAATTACAAAAGAGGACCGTGTTTTGAAGGCCGAAGATTTGATCTCGGTGATGAAAGAAGTTATCAGATTGAACAATGATCCGAATGCCCAGCCTGACGAGATTGATCACTTGGCGAACCGCCGCATTAGAACGATGTCGGAGCTTTTGTTAAATAAATTAAGAGTGGGCTTGATGAGAATGGCCCGTATTGTCAAAGACAAAATGTCCGTATTTGGCAATGAAATCATCACTCCTTCCCAATTAGTGAATCCAAGGCCTTTCATGGCTCAAGCCAACCAATTTTTCTCTTCCAGCCAATTCTCGCAATTTATGGACACGGAAAATACTTTGGCTGAATTAGAGCATAAGCGCAGGCTTACAGCCACTGGTCCAGGCGGTTTAACCAGAGAAAGAGCCGGTTTTGAAGTTCGCGATGTGCAGCCGTCCCATTATGGAAAAATTTGTCCGATCCAAACGCCGGAAGGTCCGAATGTAGGATTGGTGGGATATTTGGCGCTTTACAGCCGTTTGAACCCGTACGGATTTTTAGAGACGCCTTATTATAAAGTTGAGAAGGGAAAAGTTTCCAATAAATCCGAATATTTGGCCGCGGCCGAAGAAGAAAGGCATAATATTGCTTCAGCCAGCATTGCTTTAGGTGAGAAGAACGAAATTTTAGAGCCAAGAGTTGAAGCTCGCGCCAAAGGAGAACCTGCGGAAGTTGAAAGAGAAAAGATTGATTATGTTGATGTTTCTCCCCAGCAATTTTTGTCTGTAGCCGCCGCCTTGATACCTTTTTTACAAAATGATGACGCCAACCGCGCCCAGATGGGATCTAATATGCAGCGCCAGGCAGTGCCTTTGCTGTACCCAGAGCCTCCGTTGGTTGGTACCGGATTAGAAACCGCGGTTGCTAAAGATTCCGGACAAGTTGTTTTTGCCGAGAAAGAAGGAAAAGTTGTTGAAGTGGATGCTACCCAAATTAAGGTAAAATCGGAAGACGGCTACCAAACTTACAAACTTAGAAATTTTGATCGCACTAATCAATATACTTGTTTCCATCAAAGGCCTGTTGCTAAAAAAGGCGATATGGTCAAAGCCGGCCAGATATTAGCTGAAGGCGGCGGCATTTCTAACGGCCGCTTAAGTTTAGGCCGTAATATTTTAGTGGCTTTTATATCTTGGAGAGGAAATACTTACGAAGACGCAATCGTTCTTTCGGAAAAATTGGTCAAGGAGGATATTTTTACCTCAATTCATATTGAAGACGCTTTTTGCGATGTCCGCGAAACCAAGCTTGGGCCGGAAGTAACGACTTCCGATATTCCTAATGTCGGAGAAGAGAAATTAAAAGATCTTGATGAAGAGGGAGTTGTTAGGATTGGCGCCACTGTTAATCCGAATGATATATTGGTAGGCAAGATTTCTCCGAAAGGAGAAGCGGAATTAAGCGCTGAAGAAAGATTGTTAAGAGCGATTTTTGGAGAAAAAGCCAAAGAGGTTAAAGATACTTCTATGAGAATGGAGCACGGCAAGCATGGCCGTATAATCGGCATCAAGGTTTTCTCCCGCGACGAAGGATGCAATTTAGAACCAGGAGTTTTGAAGAGAATCAGGGTGAGAATTGCCGAGGTTAGAAAAGTCCAGGTTGGAGATAAATTGGCCGGACGCCATGGAAATAAAGGAGTTGTTTCTAAAATTTTACCAGTGGAAGAAATGCCTTTCTTGGAAGACGGTACTCCGATTGATATGGTTTTAAATGTTTTGGGAGTTGTTTCAAGAATGAACTTAGGTCAGGTTTTGGAAACCCATTTGGGATTAGCCGCTAATAAACTTGGCTATTTGGCTGAAACCCCGGCTCTTTCTGGAGCCACCGAGAAAGACATTAAAGAAGAGCTTAAAAAAGCCGGCTTGCCTGAAGACGGGAAAACCATTCTTTTTGATCCGATAACCGGACAGCCTTTTTCTGAAAAAGTTACCGTTGGTTACAATTATATTTTGAAATTGATCCATATGATCAAAGATAAGATTCATATGAGGTCAATTGGTCCTTACTCATTAATTACCCAGCAGCCCTTGGGAGGCAAAGCCCAATTTGGAGGACAGAGATTTGGAGAGATGGAAGTCTGGGCATTGGAAGGATACGGTGCCGCTCATACTTTGCAGGAAATGTTGACCATTAAGTCAGACGATATCATGGGTAGAGTTGGAGCTTATGAAGCAATCTTGAAAGGAGAAAAGATTAGAAGTCCGAATGTCCCAGCTTCTTTCAATTTATTAATTTCAGAATTAAAATCTCTTTCTTTGAACTTTGAGATCAAAGAATACCCCATGACAAGGGAAGCCTTCAAGCCTGAAGCCGTGGAGGAAGCCAAGCCAGCCGAGAAAACGGCTGAAGAAAAAGAAAGCAAAGAAAAAAAATAGAAAGGCGGGAAACCTAATAATCCATAACTCATAATTGCCAAAGCGCCGATCATTTGGCGTCCGGGCTCAATAACAAATCATGTTTGTTTCTAACTTAGAATCAATTAGGATAAAATTGGCCTCTCCTCAGGAGATTTTAAGTTGGTCTCATGGCGAAATCACTAAGCCTGAAACCATCAACTACCGCACGCAGCGGCCGGAGAAAGACGGCTTGTTTTGCGAAAAGATCTTTGGCCCGACCAGGGATTATGAATGTTATTGCGGCAAATATAAAAGGATCAGATATAAAGGGGTAGTCTGCGACCGTTGCGGAGTTGAAGTTACCAAATCATCCGTCAGGCGCGAAAGAATGGGGCACATAAAGCTTGCCACTCCTGTTTCTCATATTTGGTTTTTAAAAGGAGTTCCGTCCAGAATCGGAACGGTTTTAGATCTGCCTTTTCATAAAGTGGAAGAGGTTATTTATTTCCTTTCTTACATTGTCGTCAATGTTAATGAAGAGGCCAAAAAGGGGATACTTGAAGAAATTGAAAGAGAGTACAAATCCAAATTAAAAGATCAAAAGTCAACAATTGAAAACAAGAAGAAGCAGGAAGAAGCGGCTTTGGCGCTTAAAGCCTCCCGCGACCGAGCCAGAGAAGAATTAGTGGCCTTGAAACCGTTAAAAGTTTTATCGGAACTGGAATATAGCCGCTTGGCTTTGAAATATGGAGAAATTTTTGAAGCCGGAACCGGCTCCGAGACTTTAAAGCGTGTTTTTGAAAAAGTTGATTTTGATAAAGAGATCAAAGAAATGGAATCCGTGGAAAAAGAATCGGAGGCAGACGACCAAAAGAAGGCCCAGATCAGAATGAACCTTTTAAAAGAAATGAGAGCTGCCGGCGTTAGGCCGGAATGGATGTTCTTGGATGTTTTACCTGTTTTGCCGCCGGATTTGAGGCCTATGGTGCAACTGGACGGAGGCCGCTATGCTTCCTCTGACTTGAATGATCTTTATCGCCGTGTTATCAACCGCAATAATCGTTTAAAACATCTTTTGGAAATCAACGCTCCGGAAGTTATCGTGAGGAATGAAAAAAGAATGTTGCAGGAAGCGGTTGATGCTTTGATTGACAATAAGATGAGAAAAGGAACGATGACTTTGGCCACTACCGGAGGCAGAAGGCTTTTGAAGAGCTTGGCTGATATACTCCAGGGAAAACAGGGCCGCTTTAGGCAGAATTTGCTTGGCAAAAGAGTTGACTATTCAGGCCGCAGCGTTATTGTTGTCGGTCCTGATTTGCAGTTGAACGAATGCGGCGTTCCGAAAAAAATGGCTTTGGAATTATTCAAGCCGTTTGTTGTTAAAAAATTAATTGATAGAGAGCTTGTTTATAATATGGGCGGAGCCAAGAAGCTCATAGAAGATGAAACTGATGAGGTTTGGGAATGTCTTGAAGAAGCTGTCCAAGAAAAGCTGGTTTTATTGAATCGTGCTCCGACCTTGCACCGCTTGGGCATTCAGGCTTTTAAACCGGTTTTAATAGAAGGAGAGGCTATCCGTATCAGCCCTTATGTTTGTACCGCTTTTAATGCTGACTTTGATGGAGACCAGATGGCTATCCATTTGCCTTTGTCCGAGGAAGCTCAAACTGAAGCCAGAGAGAGAATGATGTCTTCGGTTAACTTGTTGAAGCCGGCTACTTCCGAGCCGATTGTTTTGCCTGGGAAAGATGTAATTTTAGGCTGCTACCATTTGACCAAGATCGTGGAAGGCAAAAAAGGAGAAGGAAAAAATTTCAGCTCATCCGAAGAAGCAGAAATGGCTTACGAGCTTGGCATTATTGATCTTCATGCTAAAATTAAAATTTTAATTGAAGGGAAAATGCTGGAAACCAGCGTTGGTCGCGCTATTTTTAACAAAGTTTTACCTGAAGATTTTGGGTTTCAAAACTATTTGTTAAACTCTAAGACAGCCAAAGATTTAGTTAAAGTTATAATTGAAAGAGATGAAAAAGATGCTTGGAAAGTTTTGGATAAAATTAAAAATATCGGTTTTGAATATGCTACCAAATCTGGAATTTCTTGGGGTATGGACGATTTGATTGTTCCCCAGCAAAAGAAAGCTTTGGTTGCCGCCGCCGAAGAAAAAATACAGAAAATAGAAGATTATTACCGCCAAGGATTGCTTTCAAAGAAAGAAAAAGCGAATCAGGCAATTGAAATTTGGAAAAAGGTTAAGACCGAACTGGAAAAAATTATCCCGACCATTTTGCCTCCGAACGGGCCGGTTTTTTCTATGATTGATTCCAAATCAAAAGGATCTTGGGCCCAAGTGGTCCAGATGGCTGGAATGAAAGGCTTGGTATCCAATCCGGCCGGCCGTATTATTGAATTGCCGGTAAAAAGCTCGTTCAAAGAAGGCTTTAATGTTTTGGAATATTTTATTTCTACCCATGGAGCCAGAAAAGGCACTGCTGATACTGCTTTGCGCACTTCCAGCGCCGGATATTTGACCAGAAGGCTGGTTGATGTCGCCCACGAAGTAATAGTTACTGAAGAAGACTGCCATGATTCAACCGGCATTATCCTTTCCAAAGCTGATGCCGATGAGATCGGGCAAGATTTTTCTTTTAAGATTTTAGGCAGAGTTGTTTTAGAGGATGTCGTTGATCCCAACACTAATGAAGTTATTGTTGAGAAGGGGCACATTCTTGATTGGCATGCCGCTGAAAAAATTTCTAAACTGGAGGGTATTGAACAAGTCAGGGCAAGATCTCCTCTTTCTTGTAAAACTCAAAGAGGTATTTGTAGAAAATGCTATGGCTTAGATTTGGGATGGGGAGGATTAGTTAAAGCAGGGGAAGCTGTCGGCGTTGTGGCCGCCCAGTCAATCGGCGAACCAGGCACCCAGCTTACCATGAGAACTTTCCACACCGGAGGCGTGGCCGAATCTACCGATATTACTTACGGTTTGCCGAGAGTTGAAGAAATTTTTGAAAAAAGACAGCCTAAGGGAGAAGCTGCTATCGCTCTTGAAGATGGCAAAGTAGAAAGTATTGATGAGGAAAAAGGAATTATCAAGATTGTTTCTTTGGCCTCCGATCCCAAGAAAAAAGGATCTAAAAAAGATGATAAGGAAAAAGAATCGCAGACTGTTGAATATCAGGTTCCTCCGAAGATTGAATTGTTTGTTAAAGTCGGGCAAGAAGTTAAAGCCGGCACTTCTCTTTGCGTCGGACCTCTTGATATGAAAAAACTGTTCAAGATAAAAGGCAGGGAAGCGGTTCAAAGTTATATCATTAAGGAAGTGCAGAAAGTTTATGTTACTCAAGGCGTGCCGATTAACGATAAGCACATTGAAATTATGATTAGGCAGATGTTTTCCCGTATTAAGATCAAGAATCCCGGCGGCAGCTTGTTCAGCTCGGGAGAGGTTATTTCCCGTTCTCAATATTTAGAGACACAAGCCGAGTTGAAGGCAGGGAAAAAAGACCCGATCAAGGCTCAAGAGCTGTTATTGGGTATTTCCAAGGTGGCCTTGACTTGTGACAGCTTCCTTTCCGCCGTTTCATTCCAAGAAACTTCCCGCGTATTGATCAAAGCTTCCTTAAAGGGAGCAGAGGATAAATTAAGAGGATTGAAGGAAAATGTAATTATTGGTAAATTAGTACCAGTGGGGACTGGTTTTATCAATAAAAAACCGTCCAACTCTTAATTTCTTTAATCTCGCATTAGCTAATGCTAAAAAGAAAAAAACAAAAGAAGATAGCCCAGAAAGAAAGGGAGGAATCTTCTAATTATAGATTTTCCGATAAAACGGCAAAAATTTTATGGTCAGGAGGAAGCCTGCTCTTGTCCTTGATTTTGTCTTTTTCCTTTTTTGACAAAGCCGGAAGCGTCGGTAATATTCTAAAAGTAATTTTTGAGTCTCTTATCGGCGGTTCGGCCAAGATTCTGCCTTTTTTCTTGATCTTGGCCGGCCTCGTTTTTTTTAAAGCGAAAACTTCTCTAAAAGATATTAAAAATCCGCTTATCATTTCGGGTCTTCTTTTATTTCTTGGCTGCGCCGGGTTATTAGGGTTAAGAGAGATTAACGCCTCGGAAGAGCTTATCAGAAATTTTCATTTGCTCTATCTCGGGCAAGGGGGATGGTTTGGCTATATAATATCTTTTTTACTTTTCAAGGGTTTTGGCTTTCCAGTCGGTTTTGTAATATTTTTAGTCATTATGGGCACTGGCTTTGCCATTTTGATGGCGGCCTTGCTGAAAAATTTCTTTGAGAAGCCGGTTGAAGAAGAAGTTGACGAGGAAGAGAAAGAAGAAGATGCAAAACAGAAAGCGAGGAACGGCCAGAAGCTTCCGTCATTTTTAAGAATGGAAAAAATTGCTTTGCCGATTAAGAAAGAGGAGAAAAAAGAAGAATCAAGGCCTATGACCATAGGCAATAGTTTGGATAATTTTAAAGTTAAAGAGCTTAAAAATATTCAAGATGAAAGTTATTCCTTGCCGCCGATAGATTTGCTGGAAGATGAAGTAAGTAAACCGCAGAGCGGGGACATAGGCTTAAATGCAGCAGTCATTAAAAGGACATTGCAGAATTTTGGCATTCCAGTGGAAATGTCAGAGGTTAATGTCGGTCCGACCGTGACCCAATACACTTTAAAGCCGGCTGAAGGCGTGAAAGTTTCAAAGATAACCAATTTGTCTTCCGATTTGGCCTTGTCCTTAGCCAGCCATCCAATCAGGATAGAGGCGCCTATTCCCGGCCGTTCTTTGGTCGGCGTGGAAGTGCCGAATAAAAAACGGGCAATGGTCAGGCTAAGAGAGCTATTAGAAACTGAAGAATTTCAAAAATCGCCTAATCCGCTTTTATTTTCATTGGGTAAAGATGTCAAAGGCGTTCCCATTTACGCCAGCTTATCTAATATGCCGCATATGCTGGTGGCTGGATCAACCGGAGCCGGCAAAACGATCGGTTTGAATACTATTATTTTAAGCTTGCTTTACCGCCACGGACCGAGCGATTTAAGGCTGATTTTAGTTGATCCGAAAAGAGTGGAATTTTCCATTTATAATTCCTTGAACCATTTGCTTTGTCCGGTAGTGGTTAATCCTCAAAAAGCCGTAGTCGCTTTAAAATGGCTGGTAGTGGAAATGGAAAGGAGGTTTGAATTTTTAGCGGAAAACAAAAGCCGCGACATAGACAGTTATAATAACAAGAACCGCAAGAAAGACGACCCAAAGCTTCCTTATATTGTTTTAATTATTGATGAGTTGGCCGATCTAATGGCTTCAAAGGGAAAAGAGATTGAAATATATATCGCCCGTTTGGCTCAAATGGCCAGGGCAGTCGGCATTCATTTGATTTTGGCCACTCAAAGACCATCAGTGGAAGTGATTACCGGGCTGATCAAAGCGAATATCACTTCTCGCATTGCTTTCCAAGTCGCTTCTCAAATAGATTCCAGAACCATTCTTGATACTTCCGGCGCCGAGAAATTGATTGGCAAGGGAGATATGCTGTTTGTTTCCACCGAGCTTATCAAGCCTCGTAGAATTCAAGGAGCTTTTGTGTCCGAGCAGGAAGTTAAGAAAGTGGTCGCTTGGATTCTGGACCATCAAAAAGAAATTGAGGCTACTCCCGAAGCAGAGTCGCTTTCCCAAGAATTGCAAAATGCCCAATCGTTGCCCGACATGGGATCAATGGGCGGAAGTTCTTTTAGCGGAGGAAGCAGCGGAGACGATCCTTTATACGAAGATGCTAAACAGATAGTCATTTCCACCCGCAAAGCGTCAGCCTCTTTTTTACAAAGGAAATTGAAAGTCGGTTATGCCCGCGCAGCCAGATTACTTGATATTTTGGAAGAGAAAAATGTCATCGGTCCTGGCGACGGAGCCAAAGCCAGAGAAGTCTACATCACCGCTGAAGAAAGCGTTTTGGAAGACGAAGAAGGACCAGAGATTCCGTTGGATGAGGAGCAAATACCGCCCAAATAGGGGACATAAATTGATCTGAACGGAATGGTTTATAAAAAATCAAAATGCAAAAATCAAAATGAAAAATGACAGTGTAAAATTAAAAAATTATTTGGCTTGCAGGCTTAAGAAAAAATAAAAGTATAAAATAATTTTAACATTTTAAATTGTAATTTTTATTTTTGATATTTAATTTTTACATTAAGAAGCGGCGAGCTTACGCCAACCGACAGGATAGAAGAATTTTTATCTGTCGGTATAACTTAAAAATTTAGAACTATGGCTAAAAAGAAAAAATTAGATGAAGCTTTGGCTCAAGCCGGAGAGATGAGGGGAAATCTTGAAGATATAATTTCGGAGATTAAAGAGAAATTCGGAGATGGAGCGATAATGAAATTGAAAGAGGTCCGAAGAACAGATGTGGATGTTATTCCCACCGGATCTATTTCTCTTGATGGAGCTTTGGGAGTAAGAGGAGTGCCGCGGGGCAGAGTTATTGAAATTTATGGAGGAGAAAGCACCGGCAAAACCACGCTGGCTTTGCATATGCTGTCCGAAGCCCAAAAAAAAGGAGGCATCTGCGCTTTTGTGGATGCTGAATACGCCCTTGATCCGGACTATGCCAAAAGGATCGGCGTTAATATTGACGAACTTTTGATCTCCCAGCCCGATTCCGGAGAGCAGGCCTTGCAAATAGTTGAAAGCTTGGTCCGTTCTGGAGAAGTAGATATGATCGTAGTTGATTCGGTTGCGGCTTTGACGCCCAAGGCTGAAATAGCCGGAGAAGTAGGAGATTTGCAGATCGGTTTACAGGCTCGTTTAATGAGCCAGGCCTTGCGCAAACTTTCCAGTATTGTTTCTAAAACTAAAACAGTGCTTATTTTTATTAATCAAACCAGAATGAAGATCGGCGTACTGTGGGGCAATCCAGAAACCACGCCGGGCGGATTGGCTTTGAAATTTTATGCTTCGGTAAGAATTGAATTGCGCAGAATAGCCCAAATAAAACACGGGGAGGAGATCATCGGTAATCGCATTAAAGCCAAGATCGTGAAAAACAAAGTAGCTTCGCCTTTTAAAATAGCGGAATACGATATTTATTATAACGAAGGCATTTCAAAGACTGCTGAAGTTTTGAGCATAGGAGTAAAGACCGGCGTTATCAAAAAAGTCGGTAATCATTTTGAGTATCATGGCGAAAAAATAGGGGAAGGGGCGGGAGTGGAAGCCACTAAAAATTCCCTTAAAGGAACTCCCGAATTAGTTGCCGAGATTGTAAAAGAAATAATGGAAAGCATAGAAAGTTCCGGAGTTGAAGAAAAAGAAATTCCGGACCAGAAAAGCGAATAACAGAATATATTCTTTACCAAAAACTGCCCTTGCGGGCAGTTTTTTTATGCAGATTGTTTTTAGAGAGCGTGCTTGGAAGTGAAAGGCAGGATGCCTAATACGCGAGCTCTTTTTATGGCTCTGGCCAATTCTCTTTGGTGCTTGGAGCAAAGACCTGTTTTTTCAGCTCCCTTGATCTTAGCGGAAGGGGACAAGAATAATCTAAGCGTTTCCACATCCTTGAAATCAATTTTGGTGACATTTTTTTTGCAGAAATAACAAATCATAATTTTTACAATTTTTTAACTTTAAAAGTTAGTTATGGGTTAGAACGGTATGTCTTTCACATCTATCTCATCCTTGCTTTCCGGAACATCAAAAGATCCGTCTTCAATTACCGGAATATCTTCTTCCAGCTCTTGTTTTTTTACAGGCTTGGCAATTTCTTTTTGTCCAGGTTGATTTTGATTTCCGGAAAATCCGGCAGTGCCGGCGCTTTTCGGTCCAAATTGGATTTTTTCTCCTACAATCTCCGTAATGTACTTTTTACCTCCTTGTCCTTCCCAGCTGCGAGTTTGCAATCTTCCTTCTATATAGACTAAAGATCCTTTTGGCATATACTGCGAAGCTAATTCAGCTTGTTTTCCCCAAAGAACAATGTTGTGGAATTGTGCTTCTTCTCTTTTTTGACCAGAAGTGTCTTTCCAAGTTCTATTGGTTGCTATTCTAAATGAACAAACGCTTTGGCCCGAATTTGTGCTTTTTAATTCCGGGTCGGAAGCAACGCGGCCTATTAAGAGTGCTTTATTTAGATTCACCCCGTTAGAAGCCTGCTATTATATAGTTATGTAACTAATTTTTAGCAGGCCTTTAATCTTTGGTTATGTTCCCGTTGCTAAAGGCTTCTAACGGGGTTCATATATTTAGCTCTAAATTAAGGATTATTCTTCTTTTAAGATCTCTTCCAGCTTTTGGTCTATCTCTTGCAGTTGAACCTTTTTCCCTTTTTTGGTTTCAATGGCCGCTTCTGTTTTAGTTTCGGGCTTGCTTTTTGCTTCTTCAGGAGCAATGACAGGAGATTCATTATTTTCGGCATTTTCGGTTTCCGCTAAGCGGACCCTTTTTTCTTTGGCCGGCGGTTCGTCTCTTTTTTTCACGATCATAGATCTTATAATTTCTTTTCTTTCTTTCAGCTCTTTTCTAAATTCTTCAAAAAATTTAGGGCTTATATCCGTTGGAGCGACAAACCTTAACTGGTAATGCCAGGCTTCTATTTCTTTTTTGATGGG
>CAIMDX010000029.1 GCA_903839905.1 uncultured bacterium | reverse complement strand
TTTTTTTACACTTATTTATACCCAAACAGATTCAGTGATGATGGGATTTTTTAAACTTATAAAAGAGGTTGGCTGGTATAGCGCGGCCCTTAAGATAGTCGGGGCGTCGCTGATTCCGGCAGGATTGGTTTCTCAATGTTTTTTCCCGGCTTTGGCAAGCGCTCTTAAGCATCCGGAACGGTTGCAGAAGATCTGGAACTATTTTCTGCAGATTATGATTTTTTTCGCCGTGCCTGTAATGGTCGGAGGGATAATTTTAGCTCAAAAGATCATTGATTTTGTCTACGATCCCAGTTATTTTCCGGCTATCCTTGCTTTTCAAATTTTAATTTTAACAACAGGGATCAATTATCTTTGCACTCCTTTTAATCAGTTATTGATAGTTTTGAACCAGCAGAAGAAAATGTTTTGGGCTATTTTGGGAGGAGCCTTAATCAATGTGATATTAAATTCTATTTTGATTCCCAGATTTACTCTTTATGGAGCAGCCGCAGCAACGGTTATCTCTATGATTTTTATTTTTTCTTTCTTAATTAGGCTTACATTTAAATCGGCGCCGATAAAATCAATAATCGGACCGCAAATTATTTTTACCTTTGTTGCCTCTCTTTTAGCCAGTTTGCCAATGTATTTTGCCATCTCCCGGCCAATGATCTACAGTCTTAATATTTTTCTTTCAATCTTAATAGGCGCGCTAGTCTATGCTGCTGTTTTTTCAGTTTTTTATTTTTTCTTCAGCAGGGCAGGGAAGGGTCGCGCTGAAGAATAGTATTTTATATCGTTTATCTTTTGCAATAAAAAAGAGCTGAAATGCCAGCTCTTTTTTCATTTATTTTTTCGGATAACCCATTTTGGCGCAAAAATCGTCAGCGACCATGATGGCCATAGATGTCATTAAGTCTAAGATTTCTCCGCTCCAGACCATTTTTTTCGCTTCATTTATTTTTATCCTTAAGACTTCAGCTTTGCCGCCGGTATCAGCCTGTCCTTCACAGACTTTTTTAAGATCCCATGCGAAGAAAACATTTTGCGGTCTTCCTTGCACTCTGTCGGCGCTTGAGGAAAAGCTGCCAAGAGTCTTCCATCCCTGCGCTTCATATCCGGTTTCTTCTTTTAACTCTCTTTTTGCCGCCTCCAATAGCGTTTCATTCTTCCTGATGCTTCCAGCCGGAATTTCTATTGAATTACAGTCTGGCCCCGGACGATATTGCTTAATCAGAACAATTTCCCGTTTTTCCAAATTGATCGGTATAATATGCGCAGCTGGCGATTTTCTGATGATATAGTAATTTTTAATTTCTTTGCCATCGCGCGTATCCTTAAAATCATTATCCGTCACTTTAAACCAAGGCTTGTCTATCGCTGCAACAGATCTTATCGGCTTCCAAGCACCTTTGTTATTTTTATTCACTTGTTTTTAAAAGAACCTTCGCCCAGACGGACTGCAGTCCTTTTTAGGTTAATACAGCCTTTCGTAAATAATTGAGCTATTTTATGGCATTCAACTCTAAAAGATCAATTGCCTTTGCAAAAAGGCTAAAGGTGATTTAGAATTGACCTTAAGCTTGTTAATAAGTATAAGGATATTAAAACAATAAGGCAATATTGTCAAATATAATTATTAAGATTAGCTTAATAAAACAATAATTTAAAAAAGCTTATGCAAATTGTGATTTTGTGCGGGGGTTTGGCTACCAGGCTTTACCCGGTAACCCAAAAAATTCCTAAGTCTATGGTTGAAATAGACGGCCGGCCGTTTTTGGAATACCAGATAGAGCTTTTAAAAAAGAACGGAATTTTTAATCTAGTGCTTTGCGTGGGCAATTTTTCGGAACAGATAGAACAGTATTTTGGCAACGGTGAAAAATTCGGCATCAAAATTCAATACAGCTATGACGGAGCAAGCTTGGCCGGCACTGGCGGGGCCTTGAAAAAAGCGGAAGGCTTACTAGAAGATGAATTTTTAGTAATGTATGGCGATTCTTATTTGCCGTTTGATTTTCAAAAAGCCATTACCTTTTTTAAAGAAAAAGGGAAACAGGGCTTAATGACGGTTTTTCATAATGCCAATAAATACGAATCTAGCAATGTTGAAGCGGAAGAAGAGTTGGTAAAGGCTTATAGTAAAAAAGAAAAGACCCCTAAAATGGAGCATATTGATTACGGTTTGAGTATTTTTAAAAAAGAAGATTTGAAATTATTGCCAAGCGATGGGGCGAGTGATCTTTCCGCCCTCCACTTGGCTCTTATTGCCGATAAGCAGCTTTTGGCTTTTCCCGTAGAGCAAAGATTTTACCAGGTTGGATCTTTCGGCGGCATAGAGGAATTTAAAACCTATATTAAGAAATAACAGTAAATTTTTGTCAATTGATTAAGAAAAGCATCTTTGTTAGGATAACTTCATAAGAATTAGAAATTATTAATGAAACTATGATAATTGTTCGCGCGCCGTTAAGATTGCCAATCGGCGGAGGAGGGACGGACCTGCCTTCTTATTATTCTTTATACGGAGGAGAATGGGTTTCCGCTGCCATTAATAAATATATTTATATCGCTATCAATAAGAGGTTTGAAAACACCTTAAGAATAAGCTACTCAAAAACGGAAGAAGTGGATGAGGTGGAGAAAATAGAGCATCCGATCGTCAGAGAAGCTCTTAAACTGTTGGGAATAAAAGGAGGAATTGAAATTGTCTCCATTGCCGATATTCCATCTAATACCGGCCTCGGAACTTCGGGGAGTTTTACCGTGGCTTTGCTTACGGCTTTACACGCTTTTTTAAGAAATACCAGCAACGCCGATATGCCGACCAGAAAAGAAATTGCAGAGCAAGCCTGCCACATCAATATGAACATTTTAAAACAGCCTTGCGGCAAGCAGGATGAATATATCGGCGCTTACGGGGGAATTACGGGTTTTTGCGCGAATAAAGAGGGCAATGTTGGCGTTGAGTCTTTATATCCTGTAAAAATTTCACCGGAAATTCTGCAGGAGCTGGATAACAATCTTTTGATGTTCTATACCGGCATTAGGAGGGAATCCAGCAAGGCTTTGCAAGTCCAAACTGATGCTACTAAAGACGGCGACAAAGATATGATTGATAATCTCCACCGCGTTAAAAAGATTGGCCAAGATATAAAAGAAGCTTTGACTCAAAAAGACTTTCATCTTTTTGGAGAATTGATGGATTTTCATTGGCAGGAAAAAATAAAAAGAAAAGGCACTTCCGACCCGAAGATCAACCGCTGGTATGATTTGGCCAAAGAGGCTGGCGCTATCGGCGGAAAATTAGTTGGCGCGGGCGGCGGCGGATTTTTTGTTTTTTATTGCGAAAACAATAAAAATAAATTAAGGGAGGCGATGGCTAAGGAAGGATTGAAAGAAGAGCCGTTCCGTTTTGACTTGGAAGGAGTAAAAGTTATCGCTGATTTTATTTGATTATTTTTAAAAAATAACTTCTAATATTTTTAAAAATATGGATACCCGCGAATATATAGCCAGTTACCTTGATCAAACCGCCGAGATTGCCAAAGGAATTGATAAAGATTCGGCGGCAAAAATGGTAGATATTTTATCGGAGATAAAAGCAAAAAAAGGCAGGGTATTTTTTGTCGGAGTGGGAGGGGGAGCGGGAACCGGTTCTCATTCGGCCAATGACTTTAACAAAATAGCCGGCATCCATACGATCTGCCTTACGGACAATGCTTCTCTTCTTACCGCCTTGACTAACGATGAAGGCTGGGAATCTGTTTTTAAAAGACAGCTGGAAATGCAGAATTTATCCGGCAATGATTGCCTTTTTATTTATTCCGTCGGAGGCGGGACGGAAACTTTGTCCAGTAATTTAGTTTTAGCTATTAATCTTGCCAAAGAAAGGGGAGCCAAAATTTTAGGGGTAGTAGGAAAAGCCACTGGGGTTACTGCCAAAGAAGCGGATGCTTGCGTTATTGTCCCTTGTCCTGATCCATCCAGGATAACCCCCCATACCGAAGATTTCCAAATGGTTATTGACCATCTGTTGGCCAATGCCTTGTGCCAGATCTCAAAATGAAAACGAATACTTCCAAGCAAAGAGCGATTTTTTTGGATAGAGATGGAGTGATCAACGAAATGGTCTATAGCAGAGATTTTGGCACAATTGATAGTCCGTTGAATCCGAAAGAGTTCCAACTTATCAAAGGAGCGGGAACGGCAGTAGATACATTCAAAAAACTCGGTTTTTTGGTAATTTTAGTTTCAAACCAGCCTTGCATTGCCAAAGGCAAAAGCAGCTTGCTATTATTGGAAGCAGTTGATTTAAAGATGAAAAAGAGCTGGCCAAAGAAAACGGCTGTTTGGACGCTATTTATTATTGCTTGCATCACGATGACCCTTCCCAGGTCAAAATGAAGGATCTTTTGGGAAGATGTAATTGCCGCAAACCCAAGCCTGGCTTGCTCTTGATGGCCGCGCAAGATTATGATATTGATTTAAAAAGGTCTTATATGATCGGAGACGGATTAACAGACATTCAAGCCGGCCAAAAGGCAGGATGCAAAACTGTATTTATCGGGAGCTTTAAGGCCTACCACTTTGAAAAGTCGCTAAAAGAGGGAATAAAGAAGCCTGATTTTTTTGCTAAAAATTTAAAAGAAGCGTCGGAGATAATAAAAAAGAAAGAAAGTAAAAAGAAATAACTCAAATATGAAAATTTTTATTGACTCGGCCAATACAGAGGAAGTGAAAAAATATATTATGTGGGGATTGTGCCAGGGAGTTACCACTAATCCTAGTATTTGTTTGAAATGCGGTGTAAAGGGCGGCATGGAAGGCATTAAAAAAAGAACGATTGAAATAGCGAGGCTGATTAATCCTTTGCCGGTTAGTGCTGAAGTAACCTCCGACGATATGGAAGAGGTTATGGCCCAGGCCAGGGAATATAGCAGATGGGCGGAGAATATTGCAATTAAGATTACTATTACCGACCGCCAAGGCAATTCTCTTTTGCCGGCTATTTATAAACTTACCAAAGAAGGCATTTCAATCAATGTCACAACCATGCTAACCTTTAATCAGGCAATCTTGGCTGCCAGAGCGTTGAAGAGCGGCAGGGAAAGAGCTTTCCAGAAACCCAAATACAGCTTTATCAGCATTTTTGCCGGTCGGATTTCCGAAGAATACGGAGCCAATCACGCTTTTGAAGTTATCAAAAATGTCAGAGACTGGCTTGATTTTCACAAGTATGAAGAAATAGAGATTATCGTCGGCTCGGTGAGAAGCCAGGAAAATGTAGAGCTTTGGTCCCGCAGCGGAGCCCATATTTTAACTATTCCGCCGGAAGTTTTGGGCAAATGCCTGGCATCGGCCCGCACCAAAGAAACAGTTGAACAGTTTATAGGCGACGCCAAAAAAGCTATGGAAGAGCTGGGTGGCGGAGCGCAATAAAACAAGATCAATATTTCGCAATCAAATTATGAGCCTGAAATTATTTAAAAAACAGCTGGAGAATTCCAAAATAATCCAAAGAGGGGATTATAGATATATTATTAACGCCATTTGCGAGCAGGATCCGCCTTTGGAGCCTTCAATCTTGGAAGACTGCGCCAATAAGTTGTTGGAAAGGATGACTTGGCAGGGAGCTAATAAAATATTGACTCCGGAGGCAATGGGAATCCATATCGCCACTACTATTTCTTTAAAAACTTCTTTGCCCATGATCATTGCCACCCATCGGAGGAAATTTACGATGGATGAAATACCGGTAGAGTATGTTTGCGGTTACGAGAGCGGTAAGCTTCATATTAACGGGATCAAGGAGAATGACAAGATTTTATTGATAGACGATCTTATTTCCACTGGAGGCACTGCTATCTCTTTAATAGACGCCATCAGAAAGATAGGAGCGGAAGTGGTGGATTTTGGAGTTATTTTCAACAAAATAGACTACGGCGGGATGACCGCTTTAAGAAAAATGGGGCTAATGCCGAAAACCTTGCTGGATGTCAGGTTGAATGGAGATATTATTGAAGTCAGCGAGTGTTAATTTTAATCTTACTCAATCAAAACACGCATACCCAGTTTAAAGCGGAGAGAAGATAGCAATATGCTGATTCCATAGAAAAAAGAAGATGATGCCCTAAAAATGGACATTATTTTTTTAGAGTGATAAAATGTTTAAGCGGATGGACATTCCGGTATTTTCTTTTTAGAGGAGATAGGCTTTAACCCAAAATAATAAGATCAAATAGGGACAATATCGGCATCAAAAATACTTAATAATTGATTAATCTTTTTTAAAAAAATATGGACAAAATGGAAAATGACCTTAGTCTGGAGCAAGCAAATCATTTTATTACGGGCGGAGCCGGGTTTATCGGTTCGCAATTAGCCGATCGGCTGCTCAAAGAAGGCCATAAAGTTACAGTCTACGACAACTTTTGCACGGGCCACATGGAAAATGTTACGCATAACCTTGACCATAAAAATTTTAAGCTTATTAAGGATGATTTGTTGAATTTTGAGATCTTAAAAGAGTCAATGAAAGGCCATGATATTGTTTGGCACCTTGCCGCAAATACAAATATCTGTAAAGGAAATGAGATTACCGATTTGGACCTTAATAATGACACTGTCGGCACTCGGAATGTTCTGGAGGCTATGAAGCAGCTCGGAATGAATAAAATTATGTTCCCTTCAAGCTCTACGGTCTATGGAGATATGGACGGGGCTTGTCTTTCCGAGAGCGTCGGTCCTTTATTGCCGATCTCTCTTTATGGCGCGGGCAAGCTTGCATGCGAGGGTTTGATAAGCGCCTATTCTTTCCTGTTTGATATAAAAGCGTGCATGTTTAGATTTGGAAATGTTGTGGGGGAAAGGATGGACCACGGCGTGATTTTTGATTTTATCCAGAAATTAAAGAAAAATCCCAAAGAACTCTTAATTTTGGGCGATGGAAAGCAGAGGAAAAATTTCTTTTTG
>CAIMDX010000028.1 GCA_903839905.1 uncultured bacterium | reverse complement strand
CTCAAGGACGAGTTTTTATCTCGGCCAACGCACACCTTTTTACCCCCACCTGCGGCTAAAATGCGTTGGCCAGAGCCCAATTCGAGCCCGGCTGCCCCCTTGCGAGCGCCGCCCTGGAGGATAGTGATCCGGAAGGGCAAGCGAAGCTCAGTCGGGGGCAGATCGATGGTATAAATCAGCTATTCTTGATAAAATAGGTACAAGCTTCGTTGAAGATGTACTCCATTCTAGTACAAAGACTGGTTTTATTGTCAAAATTTCTCGCGGCGGCTATCGCCGCCCATTGAATTGCGGGCCTTCCCGTGATTTTTTTGGCGGAAAGATGCAGGTCCGAGCCGAAGATTAATCTGGGAGAATTTAGTCAAAAAATGGTATCTTTAGCATTCTAAAATTTTGTATTTTTTTGGCTTCAATTTGAGCAGCTTTTTCTTTGATTGCAGCCTCACGGTGCGTTAAAGGCTAGAGATTTACCGAAAAGTTGAAAAATAGTTGCAAAAGAGCTATTTTTAGTAGATGGCGAAACGTCGTTTTAATCAAAAACCGAACCAAAAGGGTAAAGCTAGAAAGAAGCCCTCATCCGGTTTGTTTAAGTTAATAAAGCCCTACAGCTGGTTCATTGCCGGCATCATTGCGTTGACGGTGGCCAGTAACGGACTAAGCCTTTTTATCCCAAAATTGATTGCGGGGGCAATTGATGCTTACGGAAAGGGCGGATTTGATCTTCAAGCGCTGGCGATCCAATTTTCATTGGTGGCTTTTTTTGTTTTCATTTTCACTTATTTGCAAGGAATTATTCAGACATACGCGTCCGAGCTGGTGGCGCGCGATTTGCGAACTAAATTGGTGGCCAAGCTTGCCGGGCAGACTTATTCTTTTGTTGAGGATATAACTCCGGCAAAACTTTTAACAAACCTTACTTCTGATGCCGACGCGGTAAAAACATTTGTGTCGTTGGTAATACCGTCAATGGTTTCCTCGGCTTTTCTTATCGTGGGAGCCAGCGTACTGATGTTTGGCATTGACTGGAAGCTGACATTAGCGGTTTTATTGGTGGTGCCGTTCATCAGCCTGGCATTTTATTTGGTATTGGGACGGGTGCGTAAACTATTCACCAGGTCGCAGGAAGCGATTGATTGGCTGAACCGGGTGATAAACGAAAGTATTTTAGGCGCAGCGATCATCCGTATTTTGAATTCGCCACAATATGAATATAAAAAATTTGCTGCGGCCAACGAGGAATCAAAACTTATCGGTCTGGCCATTTTGAAATATTTTGCCAGCTTGCTCCCGGTGGTAACTTTTATTTCCAATTTAGCGACGCTGATCATTCTATCACTGGGCGGTCATTTTGTGATCGCCGGCGAGATGAGTTTGGGTAATTTTGCCGCTTTTAACAGTTATTTGGCGATACTTATTTTCCCGATCATTATTATCAGCTTTATGAGTACCGTTATTGCCCAGGCAGACGCGTCTTATACGCGTATCAATGAAGTATTAACGGCTCCTGAACCTAAAGAGACAGGTTTGTTGGCGCCGGTATTGCAGGGGAACATTAGAACGGAAAACATCAATTTGGTTTATGGGCAGAAACCAGTACTTAAGAATGTGAACATTAAAATAAGCGCTGGTACAAGGACCGCGATCATCGGCCCAACGGCGGCGGGGAAGACGCAATTGATATATATAATGGTTGGATTACTGGAACCGACATCGGGAGCGGTTTATTATGACGGAAAAAATATCAACGAGTATGATAAAGTGGCATTGCACCGGCAGGTGGGGCTGGTCTTCCAGGACAGTATTATTTTTAATATCAGCTTGCGTGAAAATATCGCATTCAGCTCCTCGGTAACCGATGCGGACATAGATAAAGCTATCGCTGCCTCGGAGCTTAAAGGGTTCGTTGAGACATTTCCGGATAAATTAGATGCGGTGGTATCCGAGAGAGGAACAAGTTTATCGGGCGGACAAAAACAGCGCATTATGCTGGCCAGGGCGCTGGCGCTTAATCCGAAGATATTATTTCTTGATGATTTTACTGCGCGTATTGATGCGGAAACCGAACAGAAAATTTTGAGAAATATTCGTGTCCAATATCCTAATATTTCGTTGATATCGGTAACGCAAAAGATAGAACCAATAAAAAATTATGACCAGATCATTCTTCTTATGGAGGGAGAAGTACTGGCAAGCGGAACGCATCAGCAGCTGATGGAAAGTTCGCCTGAATATGTCCAAATATATAATTCGCAGAAGAGCACCAATCAATATGAACTACCGGCTTAACGGATCAAAAAACAAAAAACAAAAAGGAGAACTGGCCCAGGCGTTAAAAAAATTAGCACCGCTTTTAAATGGCGAAAAAAGAAATATTGCGGTGGCTTTTTTTGCGGTTTTGATTTGGTCGGCTGCCGCGCTGCTTGATCCAATGATCATCGGCCGGGCCATAGATTTATATATCAAGAACAAAGACTTCCATGGGGTTTTGATCTCTGCGGCGATATTACTAGGGGTCTACGCAATAGCGCTGGTCGCAAGCTACATTCAGACGATTGCGCTGGGAGGCGTGGGCCGGCGGGTTCTTTTTAATTTACGCAATGCGCTTTTCGCTAAATTACAGGAGTTGCCGGCGGCATTTTTTAATCAGAATAAATCGGGCG
>CAIMDX010000027.1 GCA_903839905.1 uncultured bacterium | reverse complement strand
TGTACCAAAAAATCAAAAACCGTTAAGTGTTTGGAAAAGTATATCCGCGAAGAAGAGCTTGATCGGCAGTTATCCCAAGAATTGCAAAAATTTTCTTTGCCCGAAGATTGGGCGAATCGATTATTGCAAATGACCACAAAAGAAGAGCAAGGAATCGCCCAATCTTCCGCCGTGCTCACTCAAGCATCGCGCGACGAGTTGCAAGACATAAAAACCAAGCTCCCGCGCCTTTTGGACAGTTATCTTGACCAAGATATCGACCGCGATGACTATCGCCAAAAGAAGGCCGATCTTATGAGCCGGAAGAAGACGCTGGAAGAGAAAATCGGCGACCTTGAGCAGGGCCGTAATAGTTGGCTCGGACCGATGCGAGAATGGCTAGAATACGCTCAAAATATAGGGAAAATCGCTCAAAATTCGGATCTTTCCGCCAAAAAGGTATCCGCCAAAAAAATCTTCGGCTCGGACCTGCATCTTTCCGCCAAAAAAATCACGGGAAGGCCCGCAATTCAATGGGCGGCGATAGCCGCCGCGCACGAAAAAACAGGCAAAATGCCTGTCTGTAACTTACTGGAGCGGGTGAGCGGAGTCGGACCGCCGTCTGTTCCTTGGGAAGGAACCATAATAGCCGTTATACGACACCCGCCTTCGCCCGCCATAGCGGGCTTCGGCGGGGCAAAGCCCGCAGATGCCCGCGACGGCGGGATTCGCCTCGCCGTAGCTCCAAAAGGAGCGAAGGCGGGCTTTGGTCTTCACTATACTAAACTTTAATTTATTTTTACAGCTCGGCTTCGGCGGGGCAAAGCCCGCCACGAAACTGATTTTCTACTTTTGACCTATTCCCAGCCTTACTTTTACCCAATTTATTGCATTTTGGAAAGAGAAGCCTGGCTTTTCTTTTTGGGATGGGGTGCTGGTTTGAGTTTGGTCTTCGCCTTCTCTTTTTATCACTAAAATCTTTTCTCCCGGCTTTTGCAAATTCAAATCTTCTCGGGCTACTTTCTCCAAGGCTTGGGGGCTGGAAACTTGGCTTAACAAGCTGTTTAGGTGATTTTTCTTTTCAATAGATTCAATAGCCGCTTTTTTTGTCTGCTCCATCTCCCCCATAATCTTCTGCCTTTCCTGGTTTAATTTTAAATTAGTGGCAACAAGATAGCTTATCGGGAATAAAAGCAAAATTGCTAAAAAAAGGCTTCCTTTGCCAGGCGAGAAAAAACTCTTTTTAATTTTTAATTTTTTTGCTATCATACAGCCGATATGTTAAGCGATAAAAAGTCAAAAAGAAATTTTAAGATCATCTGGATCGTCCTGGTCGTTTTGATCGCGGTCTCTACTATCCTGAGCTTGATTGCTCCAGCCTTCCGGTAAAAGATCTTTTTAAAAAATACTTGACGAACCTCTTAAAAAAAGAGGTTTTCGTGTTTTAACTTTATTTAGTTGGAAGAAGTGAATATTTTGACAAAAACTTCTGGCGGAATCCTCATCTGTCCTCTGGCTTTCAGCTTTTCTTTCCCTTTCTTTTGCTGTTCTAAAAGCTTTTTCTTGCGGGTATAGTCGCCGCCGTATAAAGGAGCGATAACATCTCTGCGCTTGGCTCCCTTGTCTGCCCTGGCCACAATCCGGCCCATGGCTTGCGCCTGGATGGAAACGGCGAACATCTGGGAGGGCAAAACTTCCTCAAGCATCTCTACCATCCTTTTACCTTCAAAATGGGCTTTTTCTTTGGGCACAATGCGCGAAAGAGCTTCCTCTTTTTTGCCGGAAATCAAAATTTCCATTTTTGCAAGTTCACCCGGACGAAAACCGATCTCTTTATAGGACAAAGAGGCAAATCCTTGACTGGAATTTAAAAGCCTTTCGTAAAAACTGCCTATCAAATTTCGCATCGGCATATTGTAAGTCAAGAGAAATTTTTCGCCCAAGAAAGAAACTGAATCAATGTGCTCTCCTTCAAAGCTTTTTAAAAGTTCATAAATACTGCCCAAATACTGGGTAGGCGTGATGATTTTTACTTCCGCCCAAGGTTCCAAGACCGTTCTCGGAGTTTCGGGAAATTCGCTGGGGCTGAAGATCAAAGATTCTTTGCCGTTGAATTCAATAACCTTATAGCAAACCTGCGGCGCGCCGATGACCAGGCTTAAGTTGAATTCCCTTTTCAATCGTTCAATGGTAATTTCGCCGTGCAGAGTTCCTAAAAATCCGCATAAAAATCCCCTGCCCAAAACTTGATAAGTCTGGGGCTGAAAAAACAGGGCAGAGTCGCTGAGTTTTAATTTTGATAAAGCGATACGCAACAATTCAAATTCTCCTTGATTTTCAGGGCAGATAAAAACAAATACTTTAGGATTAGCTTGCTGATAACCCGGCAATGGTTCAACGATAATGGCAGCTTCATCGGGCCCGTAATCTTTAGCTATCGTGTCTCCAATGCTGATCCTTTCCAACTCTTTAATCCCTGTAGCGATATAGCCGATCTCCCCGGAATTAAGCCCTTCAGCCGGAACTAAATTAGGCTTAAAAAGACCCAGCTCTTTGACTTCTCCTCTGGCTTTAGTAGCGCAAAGAAAAAATTTATCATATTTTTTGATACTGCCGTCTATCACTCGGACATAGGCTAAAACGCCCAAAAAAGCGTCAAATTTAGAATCAAAGATCAGAGCCCGAAAAGGTTTTTCAGGGGCTAGTTTTGGAGCCGGCACTCTGCTAATAACTTCTTCCAAAAGCATTTCAACATTCTCTCCGGTTTTTGCCGAGATCGGAATTACATCTTCTTCAAATATCCCCAAAAGGGTAGCCAATTCTTTTTTTGTTTCTTCCACCCGGGCTTGAGGCAGATCAATTTTGTTGATCACCGGGATAATAGTGATCCCTTCTTTTTTTGCCATTTCTAAATTGGAAAGGGTCTGAGCTTGGATGCCTTTGGTAGCGTCAACCAAAAGAATGGCCCCTTCTACAGCAGCCATACACCTGGAAACTTCGTAAGAAAAATCAACATGGCCGGGGGTGTCAATCAAATTTAGATTATACTCTATGCCGGATTTTTTAGACTTATAGTTCATTGAAACCGGCTTCATTTTTATAGTGATTCCTTTTTCTTTTTCCAAATCCATTGAATCTAAAAATTGAGGGGTCAGCTTATTTTTGGCGATCGTTCCGGTCATATCCAAAAGCCGATCCCCTAAAGTGGATTTGCCGTGGTCTATATGGGAGATAATATTAAAATTTCTAATTGGTTTTAGGTTTTCCATGTCTTTTGAAACGGCTTAAAAGGCCGGAAATGAAGCTTTTCGCTTCGGCTGAGCCTAAGGCGAGCGTTATTGCAAAGTATAGCAGAAAACATGATCCCCCAACAATTGCGCCCTGCCAAAAATCTCCCCAAAAATTATGGCCTAAAATAGAGGCTATTTTTGCCAAAAAATATTGGCCGAAGAAAAAAATGGCTGAACCTCCAATGAATATTTTCCAAAAAGACTGCCAAATCTCTTCCAGCTTGAAATTCCCTATTTTTTTATACAAAAAGATCATAAAGATTGCGAACTGAAAAACAAGGGCAATTAAGAAAGCTAAGCAAAGAGCCAGTATTTTTAAATTTGCCGGCGACTGATCGGAACCAAAAATATTTCTTAGAAAGGAGGAAAATAGATTAGCTTGGCTGGCCAGCGAGACCAAGCCAGAAGCCAGTGCCACATTAAGGCCGACAAATAGTACAGCCAGGATCGCTGGCGTTTTTGTGTCTTTTGCGCTGAAAAATCCTCTTAAGATCAAAGGCACCAAACATTGGGGAAGAATGGCAAAAGAATAAATACCCAAACAAGCCGAGGTCAAAGCCGCATCTCTCATTCCAAACCGGCCGGTTTGCAAAATCAACCCGACGATAGCTTCCCTTAAAACAAAAAACATGATCCCGATAGGCAAGGCTAAAAAAAGAATTTGGCGAAAAGCCAAGGAAAAATTTTTATAAAATTCCTCTTTTTTCCCTTCTGCCCAATTTTGGGCGAGCCTTGGAAAAGCAGCCGTAGCCAAGGAAACGCCAAGAATACCGATAGGCAAAAAAGAAAGATTGAAAGAAAGATTGAAGATCGCCACAGCGCCAAGACTGATACCCGAAGAAATAGCAGCGATAACCATAAAATTAATCTGGCTGAGCGAAGCGGCCAAGGATCTAAAGAAGGTCAAATTAACAATCTTTAAAACCGCTGGATGCCTTAGATCAAACAATGGGCGATATTTGAAACCGCAGTTTATGGTGGCCGGAACTTGAACCAACAAATGCGCCGCCGCGCCCAAAACCACTCCCATGCCGGCTCCAAATATGCCGAATTTAGGCGATAAGAATATAACGCCAAAAATAATGCCTAAATTGTAAAGAAGCGGGGCCAAAGAATAAGCTAAAAATTTATTGAAATATTGCAGAACCGAAGAAAAAAAAGAAGATAATCCGAAAAATAAAGGGCTTAAAAGCATCAGCCTGGTCAAGGCAACGGTTTTAGCCTGGGCTTCGGAATCAAAGCCGGGAACGATCAATTTGATAAATTGGGAAGCGAAAACAAAAAGAATTGCTATTAAAACGAATGTAAAAAATAAGAAAGAATTTAAAACATAATTAGACATTTGCCAAGCCTCGTCTTTGTCTTTAGTGTAATGCTCGGCAAAAACAGGCAGAAAGGCAACCACAACGCTGCCGGCAAAAAGAATGCTGTAAATAAAATCAGGAATCCGAAAAGCGGCATAATAAATGCTCAGGTCAAGGCTGGCGCCAACGGTCCCGGCCAGCAAGCGGTCCCGGAAAAGACCCAAAAGCTGGCTCAAAAAAACGGCGATGGCTAAAATAACCGTAGCCTGGCTGACGCTTTTAGTTGAAGAATTAAGTGCATTTTTCAAAACCATAATAATATTTTAGCCTTTTCTGAAATAATTAAAAAGGGAACCGGTTTATCTAAAAATCCATAGGTATCTATGGATTTTTAGATGCCAAGCAGGTAATAAGCCGAATTCTGTATGAGTCCGCTTTCGCTCCTTTCGGAGCTACGACGAGGCGAAGCGATCATCTATCTGGGCTTGGAATTACTTCCAAGCTCTAGCGAGCCACTTTTCTTCTTGGCTTGCGCCAAGAGTTTGCTCTTGCACCCGAGTAAGGATTTAGCCGTTGCACCCCTATGTCGCCATAGGAATATCCTCGGCAAGCCGAGGTTGTCCGGCCTTTCGGCCAAACGCGTCACTGTTCGCACCTCTATTCTCGCGAATGAAGGGTATTGCCCTCTACTTTTAATCCCTTGCGGGACTAGGTGTTCGGACTTTCCTCCCCGCCTTTCTTGCGAAAAACAGGGTAATCGCCTACCTGCTTGACTTTAGCATTATAAAATATTTTAAAAAATTTGGCAACGCTATTGACGATATCATATAATTATTGTATATTGTTAATATTAAAGTTAGCCCATTCACAAAAGAATATCGTTTTAAATATCGCAACAATTGTTCTCCCTTTATTTTTATGGGCAACATTCCGCGCACCTCGGATAAAGAGGCTCTTGGGATGTTGTCCATAAATAAAATATGGATTTCCTGCACGCCAGGATTACTCTGGTCGTACGGTAAATTGGCTTAAGCAGAAATGCATAAGTTAAAAAAATGGTTATAATTAGAAAAATAGATGATGGTAACTATGGATTGAAAGCTGATAGTCCAGAGCGGAAAGGAATATTTGAAGTAGCGGAGCGAATCAAAGATCGCGCTCAGCAATATTTTTCAAATCCTTTAAAAGTGAAGAGTGATAGCGATGATGTATTCGTAGTAATGACTGGAGGAGAGGAAAACAAAGGAAAGAAATGGTGGAAATTTAATACAACATCAGATATTGTTTTTTCTATGGAATTTAGATATACGCTTCAAGGACAAGGAAAAAAAATTATGTATTGTTCTTATTCTGAAGAGACTATCTGGAAAATAGTCAATGAGGAAATGAAAACATACGGCGATAAATTTAATATAGATTATATCAATACATATCGTTGGCGATGATATAATCCCTAACCTTAACCTTCCCAAATTATTTGGGAAGGTTTTTATTTAGGGCAACATAAAATAACGGCGATACGACTACGCTTGCCTAAAACAAATCGTTAAAATTGTCAGAAGCCCGGCCTCTGGCAATTCTGGAAAGACAGTTCGCGAAAAGAACCAGTGGCTATCTTCTTGATCTTGCCCGAACATCGCTTTTCAATGATATCTTCCAACTCCATCCCCTTTAAAGTCCACTCTAAAAGCATTAAAGGAAATTCATGAGAGATTATGACAAGGGTCTTATTTTTATATTTTTTATCCAAGGCTGCCAAGCATTCATAAGCTCTTTTTTGGACATCGGACAGGCTCTCGCCATTAGGCAAAATAGCTGTTGTCGGATCGTCCTGGCTACACAAATAATCCAAGATTTTTTCGGAACTTTGGCTATCCAAGCCGCCTGTGTTAAATTCACGCAAGCGCTTATCAAAAACAATTTTTGTTTTAATGATGCGGCTGGCAATTTCGGCTGTTTCTTTAGCTCTTTCCGTATCCGACGCCACTATCAAATCAACTCCTTCCTTTTTGAGCTTCTGAGCGCTGGCCGAGACTTCCTCCCGCCCCTCTATGGTCAAACCGCAATTTTTATCTTTTACCGTCCGGCCAGCAGCTTTTTCAACTTGGACTTCGGAATGGCCATGGCGAAAAATAAAATAACGGTTCTGAAAAAACTTTTTGAAGTGCAAAGGTTTTGCTTTGACCGGGCTCTTTACCATTTTGCCTTATGCAGTCCCAGCATATAACCCCACCGGTTAATCAACAGATGAAGAAAAAAAGTTGAGACGAATAATATTGTCCAAATAACCCAGCCGAAATGCACATAAGGCTGTAAAAAAATAAAACTACCGATTACATAATTGGTTTGGTCCCAAGGCATAAAAGATTGTCCTGGTTTTAAGCCTATGCGGCGTTTGATAAAAGCCGCTCCCAGGTCTCCAGCCATAGCGCCGGCTGACATTAAAAACCCTAAAGAAAAAAGGTTAAAATTACCGTAATCCACTAAAGAAATTTTTTGAAAAATTTTGAAGTTTGACTCTAGCCAGCCCTGAACCAAAACCGCAACCGTTCCGACGATAATGGCGCAAATCACGCCGCGCCAAGTTTTATGATCGCCGAACAAATAATGGTTACGCAGTTTCAAGCCGAAATCTACGGGCGTATTAAAATTGCGAAGAAAAGGAGCCCTCGCCACCAAGGGCGGAGTCATATTAGCCAGATAAATCGGAAGGAAAAAATAAAGACAAGAAAAAATAAAAAAAAGGAAAGATGGTTCTGCGATCATTATTTTTAATTATCTTTTATTACTAACAAAAGTCAAACCGCTGTTTTATTCCTCCGCTCTTTTGATGTCTTCTTCTATGTCGGTAAAAAGACTTTTGACCCCTTTCATATCAAGCCTGTAATTTTTGTCAGCGACTATGTTATCGCGCAAATTGGACAAGCGAAGAAGATTGCCTCTGTCAAACATAAAATCTTTATCCGATTGGGCCGAATCAAGCTGAACGGCTAAGCTTTCCCCGGTCCAATCCCTTTCCGCTAAAAGATCGGAAAACAAGGCATAAGCCTCAAGAACAGCCAATTTATATTCCGGCTCAAGATCATTTTTTAAAAATTGGCAGGCTCTCTTCCATGCCTTTTTGAATTTTGTATCGGAAGCTTTTTTAAAATTATTAAAAAAGAAAAGATCGGAATATTTTTGCTTTTCATTCAAAACATCTTCCGGTGTTTTATAAATAAAATAAGAAATCGCTCCGGCAAAAAAAATGGAAAGCAAGATAAAAATTATTTTAAAAGGCAAAAGAAGGCCTTGCACCTCCGGAGAATTCAAATATGAAATTATTTCTTGAAAAGGCATTTTTTTATTGGGACAACTCTCCGATAAAAATTATTTTTAATTTATTTTTTCAAAAGCGGCGGCGGCCTGGAACATCTTTTTTTCTTCAAACGGCTTGGCAATAAGCTGCATTCCCACCGGCAATCTACCCGACGGCAGATCCACCCATCCGGCGGGCAAAGACAAGGCTCCTACACCGGCCAAATTGACAGAAATCGTATAAATATCAGACAAATACATTGAAAGAGGGTCGTCCATTTTTTCGCCGATCTTAAAAGGCAAAGTAGGAGAAACCGGAGTCAATAAAATATCAGCTTGGCTCAAAGCTTTTTCAAAATCATTTTTGATCAAAGTCCTCACCTTTTGAGCCCGTTTATAGTAGGCGTCGTAATAGCCTGAAGACAAAACATAAGTACCCAGCATAATACGCCTCTTCACCTCGCTACCGAAATATTTTTCGCGGCTTTTTATGTAGACTCCCAAAAGATCTTTTACCTCGGGGTTGTTAACTTCGGAAGATCCGTATTTGATGCCGTCGTATCTGGCCAGATTGGCGCTGGCTTCGGCTGTTGCGATTATATAATAACAGGGCAAAGCGTATTCGGTATGAGGCAAGGAAACTTCAACGATCTTCGCCCCCATTTTTTCGTATTTTTCAATCGCAGATTTGATGGTTTTTTCCACATCTTTATCCATGCCGGACACAAAATATTCTTTGGGAACGCCAATTCTTAAATTTTTAAGATTGAGTTCTTCCTGGCTTTCCACCGTGTCCAAAGAAGTTGAGTCAAGAGGGTCGCGGCCTTTAATCGCGTCAAAGACAACTTGACAGTCTTCGGAATTTTTGGCAAAGGGACCAATCTGATCCAAAGAAGAAGCAAAAGCCATAACGCCATAGCGCGAAACGGCTCCATAAGTGGGCTTTAGCCCGGCTACGCCGCAAAAAGAAGCGGGCTGCCTTATTGACCCGCCGGTATCCGATCCTAAAGAAAATTTACAAAAATCAGCGGCAACGGCCGCGGCTGAACCGCCGGACGATCCTCCTGGAACGCGGCTGGTATCGCGGGGATTTCTGGTAACGAAAAAAGCGGAGTTTTCAGTAGAAGAACCCATGGCAAATTCATCCATATTGGTTTTGCCCAGTATCACCGCTCCTTGATCTTTCAATTTTTTCACGACCGTGGCATCGTAAGGAGCCGTATAACTTTCTAAAATTTTGGAAGCTGAAGTGCATCTTATTCCATCAATCAAAATATTATCTTTAATCGCACAGGGAATTCCCCCCACCAACGGCAACTCTTCATTTCCTTTGGCTATTATTTCATCAGCCATTTTGGCTTGCTTCAATGCGAGCTCTTCGGTGATTGTGATAAATGATCTTATCTTGCTGTCTTCTTTTTTAATCTTATCCAAAAAAAACTTAGCCAATTCCGCTGCGGAAATTTTTTTATCAATCAACTCCTGATGAAGCTGGCGGATGGAAAGTTTGTCCGGTTCCATATTAAAAAACTGATTTTGACTTTAAATAATCGCCCTTAGATTCCGGGGCGGCATCTAATAATTTTTTATTGTCATTGAGT